>NZ_MUXF01000003.1 GCF_003063295.1 Arcobacter lacus | reverse complement strand
GTGTTATAGATTATATTTGGTGTTTGACTAACATTCTCTTGTTTTTTTGGAAAAAACTCTACAAATGTTACTCCTTTTGCTTTTAGCAAAAAACCTAATATTAATAATACTGTTGATACTATCCCCATTACTATTAGAAAGCTTGTCAATGTATGTACTAAGGCATCCACTTAAATCCTTTTTTTTGTAATAAATCAGCAATGTGATTTTTGAAACGCTAATTTTAGGCAAATTTTATAAAATCTTCTTCTTTTTAAGTGCTATAATAATTGTTTTTTAGTGCTTATTTTATAGTTATTTTTTGTTATAATATTGGTATGAAAAAAGAAACGTTACAAAAAAGAACAAAAATAGCTAATGATATAATGTATTACATATATACTCATATAGAGACAAATATTGATATTGAAGAGTTAAGTATGGATTTAGGGGTTAGTAAATTCCATATGCACAGAATTTTTAAAGAAATTTTTGGAAAGAATATTTATGAAAGTATAAAGTCAATAAGACTTCAAAAAGCATCAAATTTACTTCTAACAAATAAGTATTCAACCATTTCAAATATTGTAAATCTTTGTGGCTATTCTTCTCAATCTTCTTTTATAAAAATATTTAAAGAAAGATTTGAAATGAGCCCAAAAGAGTGGAAAAATGGTGGATATAAAGAGTATTCGAATAAAATTATTCAACAATCACAAAAAGCTATGCAATCAAAAGCTGACTTTAAAAATATAGTACCAACTATTGTTAAAATGCCATTTATTGAAAGTTATTATATAAGAAACAAAGGTTATAACGTAAATATAGAAGAAACATGGCAAAAACTTGAAACTTGGGTTTTAACAAATAATATAACATCTTATAAAAGAATTGCACTTTTTCATGATAATCCTACAATTACACCATTAGATGAATGTCAATATATAGGATGTATTATGGTTGATGATATAGAAAATGTAAAAAGTGATAGATTACCAAAGTTTAAAATTGCAGAAGGTGTTTATGCAAAGTTTGATTTGAAAGGAAAAACTGGAGATGTTTTACCTTTTATTCAATGGGTTTACCATGAATGGTTACCAAAAAGTGAATATGAAACTACGACAAAACCTTCTTATGCAATTTATGAAAAGTTAGATTTTTTTGATGAAGAAAATGAGTTTGAGTTGAGTTTTTATGTATCGATAAATTTTTAGTATTAAAATAGAAGAGTATTCTTCTATTTTAAAAAGATTCCCATTCATCATCATTTTTTGATGTGCTTATTTTTTCTTTTTCTTCTAAAGGATTTTCTTTTTCAATAATTTTTTCAACTTTTGAAGTAGTTGTAGAAACAATTTTTTGTTCATTTATTTTTATATCATTTTTTCCAATAAACTCTTTTTTTATAACATCATTTACAATTTCTTTTGCAATAGAATCTGTTTGTAATGCTATTTCTCTTGTTTGAGAAGCAATAGTTGCATTTTTTTGAGTTTGTCTATCTAAGCCATTTATTGCATCATTTATTTGAGAAATTCCTTTTTGTTGTTCTTTTGAAGCAGTAGCAATTTCATTTATTGTTTGAGTAGAGTTTTCAATATTTTTAAGTAACTCATCATATCCATGAATCATTTCTAAACTGATATTTTTACCTTCATTTGCTTTTGAAGTAGCATTTTCAACTAAATTTTTTATCTCTTTTGCAGCTTCTGCACTTCTTGATGCTAGATTTCTAACTTCTTGAGCAACAACTGCAAATCCTTTTCCAGCTTCTCCAGCAGTTGCTGCTTCAACAGCAGCATTTAAACTTAAAATATTTGTTTGAAATGCAATATTATCAATTACTGAAATAGCTTCATTGATTAAATTTACTTGATTATTTATTTCATCCATTGCATTTGTTGTTTGAGTAGCAAATTTTTGACCTTGTTTTGCTGAAATACTAACTTGTTGTGAATATTGTGTCATTTGGTTAACACTTGAAGCATTACTTGTAACAGTTGAAGTTATCTCTTCAAGTGCTGCTGCTGTTTCTTCCAAAGAAGCTGCTGCTTGATTAGAACTTTCATTTAAAACATTAACATTTTCTAAAAGTTTGTTAGAACTATTTTCTAAAGTTTTTCCTGTATTTAAAGATTGTTTTAATAAATTTGAAATTACATCACCTAACTCATTTATTATTACAGCCACTTTTGCATAAGGATTTGGAAATCTTGCTGTAAAATCTTCTTTTTTGTAACTTTCTAGAATAGTAACTAAGATATTTATATCTCTAGCGATAGTGTGTTCTAAATAATCTTGAAGTTTTACTAATAACTCTTTTAACTCTTTTAAACTAGGAGTATCTGAATCTTTTTCAATTTTAGCAAGCATATTCCCATTTAATAGTTCACCAACAAATCTTTCAATATCTTTCAAAAATTCAGTGTCTTTTTTGATATTTACTTCAGATTTATATATATTTTCATTTATAATTGAAGCAATTTGTCCAAATTCATCTTTACTATTTAAATCAATAATTGAAGATTTTGATGTTTCATGATTTAAAAAAGAAAAAAAACTTAATACACCATTTTTAACTTTATCTAATGACTGAGTGATTAAGTTAATAGTTAAAACTGTAAAAACTGTTCCTATTATAGATATAACTAAAAAAATAAGAGTTATTTGAATTACTGAATTTTTAGATTTTTCAGCTGATTGAGAAACCATATTTACTGAAAAGTTAAAAGTTCTTTCTTTTTGTTCAGTAATTAATTTACCAAAATTATTTGAAATAGGAATCATTTGTGCTACGCTATTTTCATACTCTTTAAATAACTTTTCTTGTAGTTCAAAATTATCATTAGCAATTAATTTGTGAATTAAACCATCAAGTGTTATATAAATTTCTCTCCACTCTTGATAAGCCTTTTGTAAAGTTGTAGCAGCTTTTTTTCCAGCTTCAGTATTTCTTGGAATATCTTGAAAAATTTTCCAATTTTCATCAATAATTTTCCAACTATTTAATCTTTGTTTTTCTATTTCTAAAAGTTTATCTTTAGTATTTTTATTCATATCTAAAATCAAAACTTCAAGAGTTTGAGCTCTAATTACCATTCTTTCTGCGTTTATATTTGACAAACTTAAAAGAGCAGGAATTCGTTCTTCACCTACACTATGCATATCATCAGACCAAGTTTTTGCACTATTAAATGCAACCAAACCAATTATAATTAATCCAGCAATTAAAATTATAGACAAAAGTCGTAAACGATTTTTTACTAACATTATATTATCCTTATGTAGTCAATTTAATGATAATAATCAATATAGAGTTAATTAAAAGTTAATTTTGTATTATAAGTAAAACTTTTGGATAGAATAATAATTAAATGAATAATTTAGTAACAAATAATCAAATAACAAATTTTTATAATCATATAACTGAATTATTAAATGAATGTGAAAGTTTCTGTTTTAACGTAGCTTTTATAAATTTTTCAGGAATTCAACTGCTTCTTGATAGTTTTAAAAAATTAGAAGAGAAAAATATAAAAGGTAAAATTTTAACTTCAACTTATCTAAATTTTACGGAAATAAAAGCTTTAGAAAAAATCAAAGAGTTTAAAAATATAGAATTAAAAATCTATGATTGTAATGTTTCAAATATAGGTTTTCATAGTAAATCTTATATTTTTGAATTTAAAGATGATTATAAAATCTTAATTGGTTCATCAAATATAACTGCAAGTGCATTTAAATCAAATATCGAATGGAATGTAAAAACAATAGCAAAAAAAGATGATGCTTTTTTAAATGATGTTTTAAATGAGTTTGAAACTCTTTGGAAAAGTTCAAGAGAAGTAAATGATGAGTTTCTTACTTCATATTCAAACTTTATAATTAGTCAAAATAAAGAGTTTAAATCTTTTAGTTTAAATCAAATAAAAACAAATTTTATGCAAGAAAAAGCTTTGGAGAAATTAGAGAATCTAAGAAAAAAAGGTGAATCTAAAGCTTTAATCATTGCAGCAACTGGTTCAGGGAAAACATATCTAAGTGCTTTTGATGTAAAAAATTTCAAAGCTAAAACTATGCTTTTTTTAGTTCATAGGGAAAATATCTTGATAAAAGCAAAACAGAGTTTTGAAAATATTTTGCCACAAATTAACTCTTTTGGTTTATATACGGGAAATAAAAAAGAGCAAGATAAAAACTATTTGTTTTCAACTATTCAAACTATGAGTTCAAATTTTTCAAATTTTTCGCAAGATTTTTTCGAATATATAATTATTGATGAAGCTCATCACGTAATAAGTCCAAGTTATAAAAAAATCTTAGAGTATTTTAAACCAAAGTTTTTATTGGGACTAACTGCTACCTCAAATCGAATGGATGGAAACTCGATTTATGAAATTTTTGATGAAAATATAGCTTGCGATATAAGACTAAATGATGCATTAGAACATGATTTGATTGTTCCTTTTCATTACTATGGAATAAGTGATATACAAAGTATAGATTATGAAAATGTGGATTTAACAAAAATAGATTTATTAGCGAAACTTTTAAGTGTAAATAAAAGGGTTGATTTTATTATTGATAAGATGAATTTTTATTCAAATAGTGGAAATAAGAGAAAAGTTCTAGGCTTTTGTGTTTCAAAAGAGCATTGTAATTTTATGAGTGAAGAGTTTAATAAAAAAGGTATAAATTCTATAACTCTAACAAGTGAAGATTCTATTTCTAAAAGAGAAGAGTATATACAAAAACTAGAAAATGAAAACGATAGTTTAGAAGTGATCTTCACAGTTGATATTTTCAATGAAGGTATAGATATTCCTTCAATTAATATGGTTTTGTTTTTACGACCAACAAATTCTCCTATAGTTTTCGTTCAACAATTAGGTCGAGGTTTACGAAAATATCAAAATAAAGAGTTTTTAACAGTTCTTGATTTTATTGGAAATCATAAAAAAGCTTATTTAATAGCTCTTGCACTTGTTGGAAATAAGATGATTGATAAAGAAAGCATTAAACTTTCACTACAAAATAATTTTGCAGATTTTAAAAATGCTTTTATAAGTATGGATGAAATTTCAAAAAGTAGAATTTTAGAGCAGATAAATAAAGAAAATTTTGACAAAATAAAATATTTAAAAGAACAATATTTTGAAGTAAAAAATATCTTAGGAAAAATTCCTAATTTAGTTGATTTTTTACAATTTGAAGATGTAATAAATCCTTTAAAATTCATAGATGAAAGTAAGTCATATATTGAATTTTTGGCAAAAGTTGAAGATGATAAAAAACTAAAAGAGTTGATTTTAGATGAGAATTTTATAAAAGCTATAAGATTTATAGAAAATGAACTTCCTATAAAAAGAGTTTATGAATTTGTGATTTTAAAATATCTTTTAAATAATGATTTTTGTGATGAAAATATAGCTTTTAAGATTTTAAATAAGTATTTAGATAGAGTTGATGAAAAAACAATATATCACAGTTTTTTATATCTAAATCAAAATTTTTTAGATTCAGCCCAAAGTAGTAGATATTTAAAATTAATAAATTATGAAAATAAAATCGCACGAAAAACAAAAGAGTTTGAAGAACTTTTGAAAAATGAAAATTATAAAAAAATATTTGAAGATAGCTTGAATTTTGGAATTTATAATTATGAAGAGGAGTTTGGTTCAAGTGATTTTGGAAAACCATTTTTAAAACTTTATTCTAAATACAATATGCTAAAAATTGCAAAACTTTGTAATTTCCCAAAAATTCATAGTTCTTTTAGAGGAAGTGGATTTTTAAAGTATGAAAATGACTTCTTTTTATTTATAAATTTAGAAAAAGAGAAGTTTTCAAAATCTGCAAATTATCATAATGCCTTTTTATCAAAAGATGTTTTTACCTATCAAAGTAAACCTTCACATTCTTTTGATAAAGGTGATGGAAACAGATTGAGTGAAAATAAAAGATTTGGAGTTAAACTTCATATATTTGTGCGAAAATTTGTCCAAGTTGATAAAAAAACGCAAGATTTTATTTATCTTGGAGTTGCGAATACTCTAAAATATTGGGATAATAAACCTATAAATTTAGAGCTAAAACTTGAAAATCCTCTTAGTGATAAACTTTTTGAAGAGTTTACTAAAATAGTTTAGTAACTTAAAAAATTAAATACTTTTTAGATATAATCGCTTAAAAATTTTAAATAACTCACCAAACAATTAGGATAATTATGTCAAAACAACTTCTACAAAAACAAGCAGATACTATCAGATTTTTAGCAGCTGATATGGTTCAACAAGCAAACTCAGGACATCCTGGTGCTCCAATGGGATTAGCTGATATTGCAACAGTTTTAAGTAAACATTTAAATGTAAATCCAGCTGATGAAAAATGGTTAAATAGAGATAGATTAGTATTTTCAGG
Organism: Arcobacter lacus; assembly: GCF_003063295.1. Lineage (NCBI taxonomy): Bacteria > Pseudomonadati > Campylobacterota > Epsilonproteobacteria > Campylobacterales > Arcobacteraceae > Arcobacter > Arcobacter lacus. The sequence goes on along the minus strand of NZ_MUXF01000003.1, from coordinate 112,044 downwards.
TGGTCATGCTACAGGTTTAGTTTACTCTTTATTACATCTTTGGGGATTTGATGTATCAGTAAATGATATGAAAAATTTTAGACAAACTCACTCTAAAACTCCAGGACATCCTGAATATGGTCATACTCATGGAATTGAAATTACAACAGGACCTTTAGGACAAGGAATTGCAAATGCAGTTGGATTTGCAATGGCAGGAAAATATGCACAAAATCTTCTTGGAAGTGATGTAATCAATCATAAAGTTTACTGTTTATGTGGTGATGGAGATTTACAAGAGGGTATTTCTTATGAAGCAACAGCAACAGCAGGACATTTAAAACTTGATAATCTTGTAATAATTTATGATTCAAATTCAATCACAATTGAAGGTGATACAAGTATTTCTTGGAGTGAAAATGTTAAAAAAAGATTTCAAGCTATTGATTTTGAAGTAATAGAAATAGATGGACATAATTTTGATCAAATTGATAAAGCTTTAGTTGCAGCTAAAGCATCAACTCTTCCAGTATTAATTATTGCAAAAACAGCAATTGCAAAAGGTGCAGTTACTATGGAAGGAAGTCATCATTCACATGGAGCTCCTTTAGGTGAAGATGAAATTGCTAAATCAAAAGAGAAAGCTGGATTTGATCCAAAAGAAAAATTCTTTGTACCTGCTGATGTAAAAGGTGCTTTTGATAAATTAATCGTTGGTTCAACTGCACAGAATGCTTGGTTTGAATCACTATCAGCTGAAACAAAAGCAAAAATTGAAGAGTTAAAAAATCCAAATTTTGATTCAGTTGTTTATCCTACTTTTGAAGCTGATTCAAGTGTTGCAACAAGAGATTCAAATCATAAAATCTTAAATGCAATAGCAAAAGCAATTCCAGGATTTCTAGGTGGAAGTGCTGATTTAGCACCATCAAATAAAACTGAATTAAAAGATATGGGTGATTTTCCAAAAGGAAGAAATATTCACTTTGGTATCAAAGAACATGCAATGGCAGCTATTACAAATGCAATGAATTTATATGGATTATTTAGAGTTTATTCTGCAACATTCTTTGTATTTAGTGATTATTTAAAACCAAGTGCAAGAATAGCAGCACTTGCAGGTATTCCTCAACACTTTATTTGGACACATGATAGTATTGGAGTTGGGGAAGATGGACCAACTCACCAACCAATTGAACATTTATCACAATTTAGAGCATTACCAAATTTCTATACATTTAGACCAGCAGATGCAAGTGAAAATATTGAAGCTTGGAAAGTAGCACTTAAAATGAAAGCACCAACTGCATTTGTTTGTTCAAGACAAGGGTTAAAAGTATTAAAAGATGAAAGAGCTTATGGAAATGTATCAAATGGAGCTTATTTATTAAAACAAAGAGAAAATGCAAATATTACTATCATGGCAAGTGGAAGTGAATTAATGCTTGCACTTCAAACAGCTTGTTCATTAGAAGAAGAAGGAATTATTGCAAACGTAGTTTCTGTTCCTTGTTTTGATTTATTAATGGAACAAAGTAAAGAGTATGTAGAAAAAATTATTGACCCAAAAACTAAAGTATATGCAGTTGAAGCAGCACGAGGTTTAGAATACTACAAATATGCTGATGTTGTGTTTGGTATGGAAACATTTGGAGCAAGTGGACCAGCTAATGATTTATTTGAAGAGTTTGGATTTACAAAAGAAAAATTAAAAGCAAAAATTATTGCTGACTTCAAAAACAATTAAATAGGTGAGAGTTAAAACTCATCTATTAATTTCTTAATTAATTTAAAAATCTCATCTTCTTTTTATATTAACTTCATATAATCTGTTTTTTTAAAAACTTAATAACAAGGAAAAAGTTTGTTAAAAGGTATTATAGTTTTATTAGTTTTCCAATTTTTAGGTGAGTGTATAGCAAAATTTTTCACTCTTTTAGTTCCAGGTCCTGTAATTGGAATGGTTTTACTTTTAGTTTTTTTAATTATAAAAAAAGGAAGTTTTCATAGTCTTGATAATGCAGTTGCACTTCATTTAAGATATCTTCCATTACTTTTTATTCCTGCAGCTATGGGAATAATCACTCAAATAGATATTATTACAAAAGAGTTTTGGGCAATATTTATAGCTTTATTTTTTGGAACATTAATAGCATTGGTTTTTGCAGCAAAATTTATGGATTTTTTAACTTCAAAGGTGAATAAAGATGAATTATGAAGCATTAACAAACTATATTAGTTCAACTCCTCTTACTTGGTTGATTATAACAATAGCAGCTTTTAAATTTGGAATAATAATTTATGAAAAGTTTAATAAACATACACTGTTACAACCAATTATTATTGCTTATGTGATTATTTTATCTTTGATTGTTTATACAAACACTCCTTTTGAAAAGTATTTTAAAAGTGTTGAAATAATTCATTTTTTTCTTGGCCCTGCAACTGTCGCACTTGCACTTCCTTTATATAAAAATTTGAAATATATAAAATCACTATTTTTACCAATAGTTCTAACTTTGTTTATAGCTGGAGTTTTTTCAATAGTAATTGCAGTTAGTTTACTTTATATTTTTGGAGCACATCTTCCAACAATTTTATCAATGACAACAAAATCAATTACTGCTCCAATTGCAATAATAACTTCGCAACAAATTGGAGCAATTCCATCACTTGCAGTTGGTTTTGTTTTAATAACTGGAATTGTTGGAGCTTTATTTGGAACAATAGTATTTAAGATTTTTAAAGTTAAATATGAAACTTCAAAAGGTTTTGCACTTGGACTTGTATCTCATGGAATTGGAACTGCAAGAGCAATTGAAATAAGTGAAAAAGCAGCAGCTTTTGCAGCACTTGCTATGGGGTTAAGTGGAATATTTACTGCAATCTTTCTTCCAATAGTAATTACATATTTTAAAAATATTTTCTAAAATAAGGAATAAAAGTGAAAGAAACTCTTTTTGTTTATGGAACTCTTATGCCAAATTGTCCAAATGCTCATATTCTAGAAAATATTGTTGGAAAGTTTCTTCCAGCAACTGTAAAAGGAAAACTAGTTGATGCTGGTTGGAGTGCAAGTATGGGATATCCAGGTATTAGACTTGAAGATGGTAGTGATACAATACATGGTTTTTTATTTTATTCAGATAATCTTATAAATCATTGGGATTTTTTAGATGAATTTGAAGGAGAAGAATTTATAAGAATGCCTATAAAAGCTGAAAGATTTGATGAAATTGAAGTTGATACTTATATATATACTTTAAAAGATGAAATTATAGAAGAAGAGCTATATTAATATAATCAATGAGTTTAGTAACTCATTGATTAAAAGTTTATTTTGTCGCTTTTGCTCCAATAACACTTTCAATTTTATCTGGATTGTTAAGTGCATATTGGAATCTTTCCATATCAATTTTTTTATCCCAAACACCTACAACAACAGCAGCAACTGCATTTCCACAAAGATTCCCAACTGCTCTCATCTCAGACATAAATTTATCAACACCAAGTAAAACAGCAACTGTTACAACAGGAATTGCTCCACCCATTGCTCCTAAAGTTCCTGCAAGTACAATAAATCCAGAACCTGTAACTCCAACTGCTCCTTTTGATGTAACCATCAAAATTATAATAATAAACAACTGTTGTTCAATAGTTAAAGGAATATTAAATGCTTGTGATAAAAATATAATACAAAGTGCCAAATAAATATTTGTACAATCAAGGTTAAATGAGTAACCAGTAGGTAATACTAATCCTGTTACAGATTTTTTTACTCCAGCTGCTTCAAGTCTTCTCATAAGTGGTGCTAAAGCAGATTCACTAGAGCTTGTTGCAAATACAATTAATACTTCTTTTTGGATGTATCTCATAAATTTAAAGATATTAACTTTAAAGAATGACATGATAATACCTAATATAACAAAAATAAATGCAAGAACAGATATAAACATAACACCTAATAAACTTGCCATATTAATAAGTGAATCAATACCAAATTTTCCAATTAAAAAAGCCATAGCACTGAAACTTGCTAAAGGAGATAACCACATTAAAATGATTAATATTTTAAAGAAAAAGTTTTGTGCAACTTCAACTGGTTTTAAAATTCTTGCTTTATATTTTCCACCAAAGATAGAAATCAAAATAGATAAAGTTAAAGCCATAAATAAAACTTGTAAAGTTTGTCCTGTTAAAAATGGTGTGATTGGATCACTTGGAATTGCATTTTTTAGGATTTCTAAAACATTTCCTACCTTATCAGGATCTACTTGAGTATATTTATCAACAGTGCTAACACTTTTTTCATCTAAATGATTAACATCAAGATTCATACCATTTCCTGGTCCAAATAAATTACCAAAAATAACACCAATTGCTAAAGCAAATGTACTCACAACTTCAAAATAAATAAATGCCTTAAATCCTAATGAACCTAATTCTTTAAGAGATTCTAGTCCAACAATTCCTGAAATTATCGTAAGAAAAATAATAGGTCCTACAAGCCATTTCAATATTTTAATAAACCAGTCAATACCTGGTTTTGCTTCTATTCCTAATGCAGGATTAACATATCCTACTATGATACCTGCGATGATACCAAATATAACCCAAAAAGCTAAGCTTTTAATGGTATAATCCATCCAAGTTCTTTTTTGTAAATCTACCTCTTGTTCCAAAGTTTGCGTCCTTTTTTTTAGTCTAAGCTTTAATAATAGCGAATATCTTTTTAAATTTTGTTTTAATTTTTATCTTAGTTTTTTAAATAAATGATTATTCAGTTTCATGAAAATTATTGACTTTTTAATCAAATTCATATAAATTAAAAAATATATAAAGGATAATAATAAATGAAAAAAATAGATAATTTATTAATAATAAAAATTGCATTTTTATTTGTAGTTTTTTGTAATGCTGTTGTTGATGTATCTCATAAAGTTTTACTTCAAAATATTGCTTTTAAGATTTTTGATGGAACAACACAAGTTATTTGGGTATCAATTATAAATGTTTTATTGATTATTCCTTTTTTACTTTTGTTTACATTTAGTGGATATTTATCTGATAAATATAATAAAAAAGATATTTTGGTTTATGGTGCATTATCATCTTTTTTATTATCAAGTTTGATGATAGCTGCTTATATTAGTGGAAATTTTTATTTTGCAATGTTTGCTTTATTTTTATTAGCAATTCAAAGTGCCATTTATGGACCTGCAAAACTTGGATTGATTCTTGATATTTATGGTAAAAAGAATTTATCAAGAGGAAATGCAGCTCTTCAAGCAATATCTATAATAGCAATATTATTCGCTATTGGTGTTACTTCATTTATATTTGAAAAATTTTATAACTTAAATAATCTTCAAAATATAACTTCTAAAGATGAGTTATTATTAGCAATTTTACCTTTGACTTATTATATTTTACCAGTTGCATTTTTAGAGATGGTAGTTTCGTTTTTATTTTTAAGAAGAGTTAATACAAATTATGTAAGGAATGAGACAATATCTTTAAATAAACAAGAATTTTTCAAAGGTAGATTATTAATAAATAATATAAAAAATATCTATTCTCAAAATGTAATATTTTTATCAGTAATTGGTTTATCAGTATTTTACGGAGTTTCTCAAGGAGTAATTGCAGTTTTTCCATCTTTTGCAAAAATGTATTTAAATATTCACGATGTTTTTGTAATAAATGGAGTTATAGCAGCTTCTGGAATAGGTATTGCTATTGGGTCAATAATTTATTCAAGAGTTTCAAAGTTTTATATTGAAGTAGGAACTATTCCTTTTGCATCATTTGGAATGGCTACGATGATATATATTTCAACTGTTGTTGAAACTCCTTTTATGTTAACACTTACTTTTTTAGTATTTGGTATTTTTGGTGGAATGTTCGTAGTTCCCTTAAACTCTTTGATACAGTTTAATGCAAAAAAGAAATTTTTAGGAACTATTTTAGCAGGGAATAATTGGTTTCAATCTTTATTTATGTTTTTGATGCTTTGTATAACTACGATAGTCTCTTTTTACGATTTAGACCCATTAAATACAATTTATTTGATTTTATCAATTATTGTAATAGGAACTTTATATACAGTTTATAAATTGCCACAATCTTTACTTTTACTATTTTTAAAAGCTTTTGTTGGTTTAAAATATAAACTTGAAGTTGATGGAATAAAAAATATTCCTTCTCAAGGTGGAGTTCTACTTTTAGGAAATCACGTTTCTTGGATTGATTGGGCTATTATTTTGATGGCAGTTCCAAGAGAAGTAAAATTTGTAATGGATAAAACTATTTATAATAAATGGTATTTAACTTGGCTTTTAAAAATGTTCAAATGTATTCCTATTTCAAATGCTTCAAGTAGAACAACTATGCAAACTATTGCAAAAGAGTTAGATGATGGTAATATGGTTGTTCTTTTCCCTGAAGGTGCTATTACTAGAAATGGACATTTAGGAGAGTTTAAAAGAGGTTTTGAAAAAATCTTAGAATTTACTACAAATGAAGAGATAAAAGTAATTCCTTTTTATATAAGAGGACTTTGGGAATCTATGTTTAGTAGGGCAAATAAAAGATTTAAAGATTCAAATAAAACAAATAGAGTAACAGTATCTTTTGCAAGAATGATGAATAAAAACGACGCAAATGCTATAAGTATAAAAAATGAAGTTTTTGAACTATCTGCTAAATCTTGGAAAGAGCATATAAATCATTTAAAACCTTTAAATGAAGTTATTTTTGATAGATTAAAAGAAGTTTCAAATGAGGTAATTTTTGCTGATTCAACAAATACACAATTAAGTGGTAATAGATTTTTAACGGCCTCAATTTTATTTAAAAATTTGCTAAAAAAAAATTTAAAAGAACAAAATATAGCATTATTACTTCCTTCAAGTGTAGCTGGAGCATTTATGAATTATATGGTTTTATTGATGGGAAAAACAGCAATAAACCTAAACTATACAAGTCAAGTTGAAGCTTTAAAATCTGCTATTATTCAATCTCAAACAAAAAGTGTAATAACTTCAAAAAAATTCGTTGAAAAACTAAAACTAAAAGGTTTTAAAATTGATGAGGTTTTAGAAAATGTAAATGTTTTTTATATGGAAGATTTAAAAACAAAGATATCTAAAAAACAAGGAATAATAACTCTAATTTGCGTAAAATTACTTCCAAGTTTTATTTTAAAATGGCTTTTTTTAACTAAAACAAAAAAAGATGATACAGCTATGATTTTATTTTCTTCAGGAAGCGAAGGAAGCCCTAAAGGAATAGAATTAAGTGGAGATAATATTTTAGGAAATGCTCAACAAATTGCAAATATTATAAATGTAAATAATAAAGATGTAATTTTAGGTTCATTACCACTATTTCATGCTTTTGGAATAGTTGTAAATACATATCTTCCATTAATTGAAGGAATAAAATGTGTAGCACATCCAGATCCAACTGATGGATTTGAAATAGCAAAATTGATTTTTAAACATAAAGTAACTTTTATGTGTGGAACTTCAACATTCTTTAGATTATATGTAAGAAATCAAAAAATTCATCCTTTAATGTTTGAAAGTTTAAGACTTGTTGTTGCAGGTGCAGAAAAATTAAGAGAAGATGTAAAAATTGACTTTAAAAAACGATTTGGAAAAGATATTCTTGAAGGTTTTGGTACAACAGAAACTTCACCTGTTGCAACTTGTAATTTACCAAATGTCATGTCTCCTGATTTTACAGTTCAAATTGGACAAAAGGCTGGAACAGTTGGTATGGCAATTCCAGGAACAACTATAAAAATAGTAGATCCAATAAATTTAGAAGAACTGAATTCAAATGAAGAAGGAATGATTGTAATCTCTGGAATACAAGTAATGAAAGGTTATCTGGGAAATGAAGAAAAAACAAAAGAGGTTTTAAAAACTATAAAAGGAAAAACTTATTATATAACGGGAGATAAAGGTAAAGTTGATGAAGATGGTTTTTTAACTATTATTGATAGATATTCAAGATTTGCAAAAGTTGGTGGAGAAATGGTAAGTTTGACTTCAGTTGAAGATAAAATATCAAAAATATTGGAGTTAAAAGAAGATAGTTCTGTTGATTTTATAGCAACAAATCTTGAAGATGAAAAAAAAGGAGAAAAGATTATTTTACTTATCTCAAATGTTGATGAAAATTTTGTAGCAAATTTAAAAGAGAAAATATTAAATAATTTTGATAATAAATTAATGGTTCCATCAGAAATAAAAATAGTAAAAGATATACCAAAACTTGGAAGTGGAAAAAAAGATTTTAATGCTTCGAAGATTTTAGCAAAAGGTTAAATTTTAACCTTTGCTACAAATTAGATTTATAATTTCTTCTTGTTTTGAACAAAAGTTACCATCTTTTTCAATCAATAATAAATCTCTAGCAACTCCTTTTAGAGTGTGAAGTTTAGCACTTTCTATTTCAACATTAAAATCATCAAAGATTTTAGCAATATAAGCAAATAAACCTTTTTGATCTTTTGTAACTATGTGCATTGAAGCCAAATAAGCTGTATGATTACAATCTATTTTTATATCTTCTTTTTTTATAATTGGAGTTATTAAGTTTGTTCTTTTTGTCATATCAAAAGAGTCATTTATAATATTCTCAATTAAATATATATCTTCAGGATCTATTTTTTCACTAAATGAAATCTCAAAAGCTTTTTTATTGTCATAAAGTTTATATATATTCATAGAATCTATATTTAAAAACTCTAATTTTCCAAGTAAATAACCTAAATTTAAAGGTTGTTTTCTAATAATTCTTATTGTAAGTTGAGCTTCATTTATTATTTTATAAATATATGAATCTACATCTTTTGCTTTAATTGCAATATCTAAAATATCTTCCGCTTTCATTCTTAGAAATATTTGATTTGAAGATATATACATAATCTTTTTTTGCAAAATCATTGGAAGTTCTTTATATCTTTCAAGATTTTTTATAGCATTTTGTTTTGCAGTTCTTCTTTTGCTCTCTTTTAAAAATTCTTGATTGTCAAAAGCTGGAAGTGCTTGATAATATAACTGTTTTAGTAAAGAAGCAGTTGAACTATTAAAAATATTTTGACCAACAGCAGAAATATCACAATAAGTTACAACATAAAGCATTTTTAATGAATCTTTATTTTTCACTATTCCCATAAGATTTAAAATAGTTTTTTCTGAATAAATATCCTCATTTGTAGCCATATATGACATCATATTATGGTATCGAACTAAGTTTGCCCCAACTTTTATAAGTTCTTCATCAAAACCAAAAGATTTCAACATATTTTTAAAAAGTTTTTCTCCAACTATATGATGATCCTCTTTTCTTCCTTTTCCCACATCATGAAAAAATGCCACTAGTCTTACCAACATTTTTTGTTCATTTGTAAGTTCATTAAAGATTGATTTTACATGATCATTTTCTATATTTTGTGCAAATTTTAATGTTTTAATAGAATGAATATCAACAGGATGTCTATGGTAACCATCGAATTGTGGTTGATTGAGTAACATTTTTGTAATAGGAATAATTGATTGAAATAATCCTGCATTATAAATTAGTTTCATCAAAGGATATAATTTTGGTTTTGTTAGTAGCAATTTTATACTTTTTTTTAACTCTTTTGATTGAGTTGCTGGTAACTTTGTTTTACTTGCATAATAAATATAAGATCTATCAAATCTATCAACATCTAAGGGAAGCTCTATTAGTTCTTTTATAAAATTATTTAAACTTTGTGGTTTTGCACTAAAAGAGCAAAATAGTTCATTATTTATAATATAAAGATTTTTTTTGTATCTTAGTTTTTTTAGTTTTGGTATATTTGTAGCTTCAAATAAAGCAACTCTTGTAAATTTTTTTATCATTGTTGCAGTGAAGTTATGAATAATATGTAAACTTGAAATTATCTTTGACATACAAAGTCTATCTTTTGTATATCTTGGTTGATTTTTAAAACCTAGTTTTGCACTTAAATCTGGCAAAATATCAAAAGTAACTTGATCTTGTTTTTTTCTTGCAATACTATGTAAAGCTGTTCGTACTTGAAAAATAAATTCTAAAGCTTGTCTATATTTTTTGTATTCATCTTCACTAAATTGAAAACCTACAAGTTCTTTTACATTATTTAATCCATATAAAATATTTGCTATCCAATACATCATATTTGCTTCTCTAATTCCACCATAACCATCTTTGATATTTGGTTCCATTTTTAAAGGGAATTTTAAAAGTCTTTGTTTATGTTCTTCGAGTTTTTCTAAAATAAACTCTTTTTGGTCAGTTTTTCTTATCTTTTTTAGAATATTTTCATAACTAACCCATAAAGTTTTTGAACCATAAATTATTCTTGATTCTAAAATAGCACTTTTTATTGTTATATCTTCTTTTACTACATTTTCTATATTTTTTAATTCATCAACACGTGATCCAAGTTTTAAACCACAATCCCAAGTTAAAGTTATAAATTCTTCAATAATTGTTTTTAGATTGTAACCCCTTGTTTCTTCATATAAAATCATAATATCAATATCAGAATATATACAAAGTTGTTCTCTTCCATAAGAACCTAATGCTATTAAAGTTATTGGAATAGAGTTACTCATTGGTTGATGTACACCAAAATTTTTTCTCAAAATATATTTATATAAAAGTATTAAAAATTTATCAGTATGTTTTGTGTGTTTTATAAAAAAATCTTTTCCACCAGTTGTTTCAACTGTTGTATCAATAGAATCTAAATAGTTTTTATAATAAGTTTTGAATACTTTTGAAATCTGAAAATCTGTTGCGTTGTTTGATATTAATTCTTCAATTTGAATATTTAGCTCTGTCATAAGGACTCTTTATATATTTCTAGTTTTTTTCTTAATGTAATTCTATTCAAATCTAGATGTTTTGCAACTTGAACTTGAGATTTATATTTTTTTATTGCAGCTTTTAGCAAAGGTATTTCAAAAAGATACAATAAATCTTTATAAGAACTATTTTTAGATAGATTTTCACTTAGATATTTTTCCAAAAATGTCAAAATTTCATTTTCTCCGATTGTTTCAAAAAGGTATGAAAAGTAAATAGATTTTCTTAGGCTATGAGTATTATTTGAGATATTTGTTATAAGTCTTGAAGAGCTTACTAAAGGCATTTCTAGAATAGAACTAGCTTCTAGTGAGAATTTATTTATCAAAGCTTTGGTATCTTCAACTCTACTTTTTAAAGGTGGAATTTCTAAAGTAATTATAAATAAATCTTTTAGTTTTTGATTTAAATTTGAAGCTTGAGAAGTTGCTATTACTCTTATTTGATTTTTTTCTATCCAATTAACAAATATATCAATATTTGTAATTTCATTTATTTTATCAATAATTATTGATTCATTTTGTATAGTTAAAATATTGTCAATAATATCTTTTTGTAAAGCTTTTGCTTCATAAATTTTTGAATTTGGTAAGATATATTTTGCTAAAGATTTTTTCCCAACTCCATTTTCACCCAAAACTAAAGCATTAACTTCAACTGATTGAAGAAGTTTCGCTGAATTTAAAATCTCTTTAGAGATACTATCTAGTGCTATATATTCTTGCATTTATTCTACCTTCTTAAAATATATACTACATCATATGATTATAATGTATAAAAAATAAACAATCAAGACTGTATATATTTTTTTTGTGAAAAATATATAAAGATTGTCAATGACACCAAAATTAGAGCAATACCAGCTATTAAATAGAAAGCATTAATCATCTGAACATAATCATTAATCGCAATTTTAAATACAACAATTAAAGCTTCAATAGAAAGAGCAATTATAATTGTAGTTAAAAATTTTGTTAATATTTTTGTTTCAACTCTTGAATTTTTTGAATATGATTTGAAAAATACCTCTTGTTCTAAAATAGTTTTTGCTAAATCAAATATAGCAATACTTAAAGTCAAAGAAATTATAGGTTTAAAGATCATTTCCAATGATAAATCATGATTTGAAAATATATATAGCATAAAATCATATAAAGAGAAAAAAATTGTAAGAATTGATAAAACTATCATAGAAAAACCAGCAATAACATAAAAACCTTTTGTAACACTATGAAAAGGTTTATTTAATTCGATTAAATTTAACTTTTGAAGTAAAATATCAATTCTAAAATCTAAAAAAAATATTTCATTTTCCTCTTTTATAGTTACTGTTACACAAGTACTTCTCGTAGCACTACTTATATAAGGTTTTGAAAAAGCTATGTTTGAGTCAGTAAAATGAAGTTTAGAAATAAGATGAGATCTATCTTTGTTTTTTGCATTTTCATCAATTTTATATCTATAAAAGTTATTTGATGTTTGAATTTTTGTGTGTTTATCAATAATATAAACCAATTCTAAAGAAGGAAATATTTTATAAAGTTGTTTAAAATCATTTTTTTTATGATTTGATAAACTCCCAATATTTTTAAGACTCTCTTGTAAAAAATACTCTATATCCTCTTGGTGTTGATTATATGTTTCAAAAAACTCTTTCATACAATTTCCTATACTTTTCTTTATTATATAAAAAATAAAAAAATGTATAAATAAAAAATTGTATAAAAATTAAACAGATGTTTTTATATTAAACTCTTTTATCATATTTTGTGCAAGTAGATTGAGATTTGCTTTGTCTGATTCATCTTTTACACCAATAGTAAGATTTAGTATATTTTTATGATATTTTTCAAGAAAAGATAAAATCTTTGGCGATTTTTTATGATGATTATTTATTAAAGCACCCATTGCTAACATTTCAAGAACTAAATCTTTTTTGCCCATAAATGCAGCATAATTTATAGGCCTTGTTCCAAAAGAATCTGCTAAATTTATAATTTCTTGATTAGATTGATGAATTTCTTTTATATAAAGTGTTTTATCTTGAAAAATACAAGTATGAATTAAAGTTCTACCTTTTTCATCAATCAGATTACAAGATGCTCTTAATTCCAATAAAAGTTTAACAGTTTCTTTACAATTATTAAAAATTGCAAGCTGCAAAGCTGTAAGTCCATCTTTATTTGTTGCATTTATATCAACACCTACATTTACAAGATTTTTTATAGTATTTAAGTAAATCTTTTTATTTTGTATTTTATTTTCATAATTTAAATTCATTAATTTAAAAATAATATTATCTTCATTTTCATCTTTTTTATTTAAATCTGTATTTTTTGTTCGTAAAATTTTAAATAAAGAAAAATTGAAATTTAAAAGAGAAGAGAAAAATAAAGGTTCACCTTTAGAATTTAGTTCATTTATTTCAACATCATAATTTTTTATAAATAATTCCAAAATATCTTTATACTGTGCATCTTCAACTAATAAAAGTTTGTATTCTGGTTCAATCTCAATTTTATTGTCTTGATGTAAAATTATGTCTATTAAAATTTCTATAGTTGTTTTTCCAAATTTATTTTTTGTATTTAGGCTTGCACCTTTTTCTAAATATAATTTTATTAAATCACTATTTTTTATTCCATTTAAAACTAAAATAGTTAAAGGAGTTAATCCTATATTATTTTGTTTGTTTAAATTAATATTTAGTCCATTATTTAAAAAATAGTGAATTAAATCTCTGTCCTCACTTCTTGTAATATTGAAAAAAACAGTTTCATTATCATTGTCAATTGCTTGAATATTGATATTCATTTGAACTAACTCTTTTATCAGTTCAGCTTGGCCATTTACTGTTTTTTTATCATCTTTTGGAAGATTTAAAAAATGATTTGTTGCTTCCATTAAAATATTTCTATTATCTTTATTTTTCAAATTTAAATCAAAACCAAAAAAACTTGCTCTTTTTATAAGATTCATATTTTTTATTCCATTTAAAACAGAATAAAAAAGGAAACTTTTCCCATTTCTATCATCTATCGTTGGATTTGCTCCTGATTCTAATAAAAACATCGCTAATTCATTGTTTTTTAAAACATTTTCTAAGTGTAATACACAATTACCTTGATTGTTTATCTCATTTATATCAATTTTTTTTAAAGAAACAATATTTTTTATGAGATTAAAATTTCCATTTGAAATTGCATCAAAGATAAGATTATTTCCATTTGTATCTTTATTATTTAGAACTTTAGTAATTTGTAATAAATACCTTATTACTTTATTATTTGAGTTATTTATTGATTCTTGTAAAGCAGTTCTATTTTTATTGTTGATATGATTTACATTTACATTAAAATCAACTAAAGTTTTTAACATTTTACTGTCTTTTGAATATATAGCATAAAAAATAGCTGTCTCTTTTTGTTCCGTTTCAATTTCAGTATTAATATTATGTTCTAATAACCAAAGTACTGAGTCAAATAAATCTTTTTTACAACAAGTATGTAAAATAGGTTCATTATGGTGATAAAGAGAATTTAGTTCAATATTTGAATTTTGATATATTTTATTTAGTTGTTCAACTGAAGGGCTTGGATTTATAAGTTCTTTTACTAAATCATCTTCTGTAAATTTTGATTTATTTGTTAATATATTTAACATATTTTCCTATAACTAGTTTTCATAAATTTGGCTAGATTATATAATAAATTTATTAATTATTTACTTTATGAAATATTAAACAAAGTAAATGTAGTTTTTAATTTCTATATATTTTATGAGTTGCTGTAATCTAAAATTTACTTAATAATATTAGTTTAATAATCTTTTGTTAAAATAATGCGAATTTAAAAAAGGATTTGTAGTGAAGAGAATTGAAGCTGTAATCAAGCCATTTAAACTTGAAGATGTAAAAGATGCTTTACAAGAAGCAGGAATTACTGGTATGACTGTATCTGATGTAAAGGGATATGGAAGACAACAAGGACATAGTGAACTTTATAGAGGTGCTGAATATGTTGTTGATTTCTTACCAAAAATCAAAATTGAGTTAATTGTTGCAGATGAAAATGTTGATAACATAATTTCAGTTATTATAGAAGCTGCAAGAACAGGAAAAATTGGAGATGGAAAAATATTTGTTTCTCCTATTGAAAAAATTGTAAGAATTAGAACGGGTGAAGAAGATGAGGAAGCTATTTAGATGAATAACTTTCAATCATTTGAAATAAATGAACCTTTGGATATGCATCTTCATTTAAGAGATGCAGATATGCTAAAACTTGTAGGACCTCTAACATCAAAAACATTTAGTGGTGCTTTAGTTATGCCAAATTTAGTTCCACCTATTACAACAAAAGAAGCTTTATTATCATATAAACAAAGAATTAAAGAAGCCTGTAAAAATGATCAATTTGAGCCTTTTGTAACACTATTTTTCAAAAATGATTACTCTTATGAATTTTTAAAAGATATAAAAGACGAGATAATCGCTATTAAACTTTATCCTGCAGGAATTACAACAAACTCTGAAACAGGAGTTTCTTCTATGGATATCGAAGTTTTAAGACCTACTTTAGAATCTATGAGTAAATTAGAAATCCCACTTTGTATTCATGGTGAAACAAATGGTTTTGTAATGGATAGAGAAAAAGAGTTTATGCCAATTTATGAATCAATTGCAAAAGCCTTTCCAAAATTAAAAATTATTATGGAACATATCACAACAAAAGATGCAATAGAGTTGTTAGATAAATACGATAATCTTTTTGCAACTGTAACTCTACATCATTTACTTATAACTTTGGATGATGTAGCTGGTGGTATGTTACAACCACATCTATTTTGTAAACCAATAGCAAAAACTCCTATTGATAGAACTGCTTTATTAAATGCTGCATTAAAAGCATATCCAAAACTTATGTTTGGAAGTGATAGTGCTCCTCATCCAAAACATAAAAAAGAGTGTTGTGGTTGTGCAGCTGGAGTTTTTACTTCTCCTATAGCTTTACAAGTACTAACACAACTTTTTGAAAAGCATAATGCTTTAGAAAATCTAAATGCTTTTGTTTCTTTGAATGCACAAAAGATTTATAATTTGAAATTGGATAAAAAAACTGTAAAGTTAGTAAAAAAAGATTTTGTAGTTCCAGCAATTTATGAATACAAAGAAGAAAAAGTTGTGCCTATGTATGCAGGAGAAACTTTGTCTTGGAGTTTAGAAGATTAAATTAAAAAGAGCTAGTTTTTATTAGATAAAATTACTAGTTCTTTCATTCAATAATTTTTTCAGAGTTTCAGCAGATTCTTTTGCTTTTTGCTCTCTATCCTCTCTCATTTCTCTTAAAGTATCAAGAGTTTCTTGTTTTTCTTTATCTAGATTTGCTTTTATTTGAACAGCTTTTCTATTATTTGAAATTCCTGAAACTGCCGAAAATTTCTCTTTTTTATTGACATAAATTGTTGCAGATGATGACGAAGCATTTTTATTAAATACTATAATATCATTTTCTTTTAGATTAAGAATTTCTGCAGTCGTAAGTTCAGTTTCAGCCATAATTGCTTCAACTTTCATTCTTGCTCCAGAAATAAGAGTTTTTATATCTTCTTTTCTACTAAGCTTTTTATTTTTACCTTCACTAAAAATTTTATCAACGATTTTATTTAATAAAGGTTCAATATAAGAAATAGGATAGCAAATCGATAAGAACCCTGAATCTTCATCAATAGTGATTTCAAAAACAACAAGTAAAACTATATCGTGGTCAGATACTATTTGTATAGCATTTGCATTTGTATCACTTGATTCTATTCTAAAGTTCAAACTTGAAATATCACTCCAAGTTTTATATAAAATTTTTATAAACATTTTATAAAAGTGTTCTAAAACCTTTATTTCTATTTCTGTTAATTCTCTATCTAAATTGTCCATAGTATTTACAGCACCACTACCCAATAAATCAGCGATTACTTTATGTGAAATAGTTGGGTTACACTCAATTACTATCTTTCCATCAAGTGGTTTCATAGAGAGTGTACTTAAAGATGTAACTTGTGGAATAGATAAAATAAATTCTCCATAAGTCATTTGTTCAATTGTTGTAAGTTTTATGTCTACAATTTTTCTAAGCATTGAAGATAGATCATTTATGAACTCTCTTAGCATTTTATCATGCATTGTAGTTAATGCTTTTAATTGGTCAAGTGTAACTCTATTTGGTTTTTTAAAGTCATAAATAGAATAGTTTTTTTCTTTTGCGGTAAACTTATCTAAAGGATTTGTTCCATCAATGTCATCGCCTTGTTCAGCGATATCTAAAAGTGCATCAATCTCATCTTGACTTAAAAATTCTGCCATTTATTACTCTCTTAATTCAATATCAACATCAATTGCACCCATATCTTTTATCATTTTTAGGGTATCTATTATCTCTTTCATTGGAAGTTTCATAACTTTCATTGAACGAACTAAATCAGCAACTGTTGGAGGATTTTTTGTATTTATCATTGCATTATTTATATCGATAACTGGTTTATCTGCAATTCTTACATCATCGCCAATATCAACACCTGTATTTATTGTAGGATTATTCCAATCAACTTCACCTAAGCCCGTTTTATTTATTCTAATAGTAAAAGTATCTCTTGCTATTGTAACTGGATCGATTACTATATCTCCTCCTGCAAGAATTGATTCTCTATTCATATCAATTATAAGTTTCTTTTTAAATGAAGACTCTAATTCTATATTTTGAACAAGAGAAATAAATTTTACAATAGACATACCATCAGGTTTTTTTACATCAATAGTTCTTGTATCCAATGCAGTTGCAAGCTTTTTCCCAAAAGTATCATTGATTTTTGTTTCAATTAAATCAGCGTTTTTTGCAGAATTTTTTAAAAGACTTAGTTGGATTGAGTCTTCACTTTGTAAATCAAAATTTATTTCATTTTCAACAGTTGCTCCATCATAAATAAATCCAGTAGTTTTATTATTTTCATTTGCAACAATTGTTCCTTGGGCCAAGGCATAAACATTTCCATCAACACCTTTTAATTGAGTTATTAAAAGTTCTCCATGGTCAACAGATTTTGCATCACCAATAGTTGAAATATTTACTTTTATTTTATCACCTTGTCTTGCAAATGGTGGTAAATCAGCAGTTACCATAACTGCTGCAATATTTTTTGAATTGATTGAACCTGCTGGGATTTTAATATAAGAATTTCTAAGAAGATTTTGCAAAGATTGCATAGTAAACTTTGATTTGTCACCAGTTCCAGCTAATCCAACTATCAAACCATAACCAATCAGTTGGTTTTCTCTAATTCCGATGATATTTGAAATGTCTTTAATTGTTTGAGAATATAAAGATGATAATAATAGTGTAATAATAAAAAAATATTTCAATATCATCCTCCTAAGTTATTTTAATATATATTTTAACGAAAATTTAATAAAAAAAGGTATAATCTGAATTAAAATAAAATTATCTTTAATAGGATTTATAAGAATTGAATATTTATATATATGGTAATCAAGGTTTTAAAAAAGAGATTTATAAGATATTAGAAAATTCTCAAATTAAAAAATTTGATAATAATGTAATCATAAAAGAAATTAACAATTTAAAAGATTTAAAAGAGATAATAAAAGAACAACCTAAAGATATTTATTTAATTGATGATGAAAAAATAATAAAAAAAGATTCATTGAAGTCAAAATTCTTTCGCCCAAAAGATGGAATTGAAGAACAATTCTTAGTAGAAAGTGGAGTAAGCGATTTAACAATCGATTCTTTAAATGAAATACCAGTATATATAATCAGAAAATATGAATTAGAAAAGAACTTGAGTGAGATAAAAAAAGAGAACCAAATGGAACTCGATGATGAATTATCTAAACTTCTTACTAATGAAAATGAAGTAGGAAATATTTCTGAAATAAAAGAAAATGAGGCTTTAAGTGGTGTAAATTTAAATGAATTGGAAAATCTAATAGACTCACCTATTCAGGAAATAAATGTAGAAGCTAACCATGATAATAAAACAAATGAATTAGAAAATTTTAATAATGATTTTGGATTAAATAATATATCATTTGATTACGATGATGATAATATTTTAAATGATAATTCTTTAAGTGATGAAGATTTGTTGTCTCAAATTTTAAATTCAAGTAGTATGGATGAAGATAATTATGAATTTTTAGGTGAAACGTTTGAAGAAGTGAATTTTTTAGAAGAACTTTTTCCTGAAAAAGCTGAATTTCTTGCAACTTTTGAAAAACCTGAAAAACCTGAAAAGCAAATTGAAAATTTTGAAAATGAAATAGAAGATGACTTTGAACATTTTGATGAAGATGATGAAGATGTACAAATTCCTAAAGAAGAAAATATCCAAAATTTAAAAGAAGATGAAGAAGAGGAAGATACTTTAGAAAATGAGAGAAAAGAAGTTATCATAGAGCCGATAGAAAATGAAGAATTAGATGAAGAAGAAAAAGATGAAATTTGTGAAAATTTTGAAGGAGAGATTATGGATGAAAATGACTTTTCTGAATTAGATAGCTTAAATGAAAAAGATTTAATGGAAGCTTTGAATTATAATGCTGATGAAATAGTTCAAGTGCCTAAAAATGAAGAAACTTCTAATATAGTTTCAGGTAAAAATAAAGAAACTGTAACTTTAAATAGTTCAAATGTTGATGAAATCTCACAATTAATTTCTAAATTATTAAATAATAAAACTTTAGAAATAACTATAAAATTAAAAGATTAATTATGGATTTAATAGGAATTGCAGAAAATACGGTAAAAATAATTTTAATATTGGGTTTACCATCTTTAATCGTGAGTATGATTATAGGTTTAGTAATTTCTATTTTTTCAGCTGTAACTCAAGTAAATGATGCATCTTTATCATTTGTTCCTAAAATGATTTTTGTATCAGCATTTATTTTAATTAGTCTTCCTTGGGTTGGAGAGCATCTTGAAACTTTTACGAAAGATTTGTGGGATATAATTTTGACATTCGGACATTAAATTGATTGAAAAATTATATAAATTAAAAAAAAATCAAACAGACCAAAAATTAATAGAAAAAGCTACTTTAGAGCAAGAAGTAGAGAAAATTGATTCAGAAGTTGTTTTTACCCAACATAAAATTGATACAGCAACAGTTGATAAATTTGGTGCAATTTCTGATTTTTTAATTTTAGCAATGCATAAAGATACAATGAGATTACATATCCAAAAGCTTTTAAATAGAAAAAATAGTTTAGTCTCTCAAATAGCAAATTTGGTAAACGAAATAATAGAATTACAAAAAGAGAGTGAACAGTTTAAATATATTTTAGATGAAGAAAAAAAAGAAAAATTTAAAAAGATTTTGGCTGCAGAAGAAGAGGCGGCAAGTGAATATGTACAAAGTAAATATATAAGAGCATAGGAGAATTAATTTGATTTATAAATTTATAATATTAACTATTTTTTTTGTAGTAGAAATAAATGCAGTTGAAACAAGTAGTTCTTTAACTAGGCAAAAAATGGAAGTTTTAGAACTAAAAAATGAGTTAAATAATTTTTATAATGAAAAAGAAAAAGAGTATCAATCACAAAAAAAAGAGTTAGAAAATCTTCTTGCTCAAGTAGAAAAAGAAAAAGCAGAAACTAAAAGATTACATGATAAAAATTTGGCACTTTTAAAAGATATTAGAGCGGAAGTTCAAAGTAAAACTGTAAAAATTTATGATGGAATGAAAGCTAAAAATGCAGCTGAAATTTTTGATCAAATGATAAATGAAGGCAAAATTGAAGATGTTTTTGATATAATCTTAAGATTAAGAGAATCTAATGTTACACAAATTTTAAAATTTTTAACTGTAACAAATGCATCAAGGTTGACACAAAAACTTGAAAAGTACAATTTAGATAAAGAAAAAAAGGATTAAAATGGCAGAAGAAAACGGTGAAGTAACAAAAAAATCTTCAGATGGGAAAGGGCTATTAATCGTATTAATGGTTCTAATTGTAATTTTAATTATGGCTGTTGCTGGCGGAACATATTTCTTATTAGACAGGATTTCAAATACAGCAAACAATGGACAAAAAACAGAAGATACAGCTCAATCGGCAACTCCTTCTAATACAGCTGAGGCAACTTTTAAGGCAGATGTAAATGATTTAGTTTTAAATTTAACGGATTCAAGAGGAAAAGAAAAAGTTATGAAATTGTCTTTTTCTATAAGAAGTAATGATCCGTTAATAGCAACAGTAGTAGAAGAGTATAAAGCAGAAATTACTGATGTTGTAATATCACAAATTAGTTCAAGAAGTTCAGAAGAACTTTTAACAGTTGGCGGAAAAAACTTATTGAAAGATGAGTTGATAGCCGAAATAAATAATGTTATAAATTATGTTACAAAGTCTAATCGTAATGTAGTTAGTACAATATTATTTACTACTTTTGTAATTAAATAATGATAGTAGCTGTTAAAAGAAACAAAAATCAAAAAATTTTAAAAATTATAATAATTGCTCTATTAGTTTTTGGAGGAATTTATTTCTATAATGACTATAGAGAAACTGTTAGAATAAATGCTGAAAAACAAAAAATTGAAGAACAGCAAAAAAAAGAGTTAAAAGCAAAAGAAGAAGAGCAAGAAAGAATAAAACAAGAAGCTCAAAGAGCAATATTAACAGAAGTTGAAAAAGCTGTAAATTTAATTGGTCAAGAATATATAAAAGATGTAAAATTAATTAAAAATAAAGTTGTATTTGTTTGTGATCCTGATACAAATATTGATGCTTTAATCGTAAGATATGGTGCTATGGCTTTAGTTAAAAGAACTTTTGATGAAATAGTTATAGTTGTTGATATTGATTTTATTTTAAAGAATAAATTATGAAAATAACTTTATATTTATTATTAGCAGGATTACTATTTATTGGTTGTGCTTCTCAAGAACCACAAATAAATTTTGAAAAACCAGAAATTCAAATTCCAAAAAAACCTCCTGAAGCTAAAAAAAATAAGGGTTCATTGTATTCTATGCAAGGAACATCATTGTTTGCTGATAAAAAAGATTTACAAATTGGAGATATTATTCAAATTGTGATAAATGAAGATTTGACAGCAAAAAGTGATAATAAAAGAGAATTAACGAATGATAGAAATAATAGTTTAGGTGGTGGATTACTTACTCCTATGGGTACTAATACTTTGGGTGGAGCAGTAGGAAATATTACAAATAAAGTTAATGAGAACTTAGGAGTTAATTTTGGAACAGAAAGTTCAACTTCAGATAAAGGAAAAGTTAAAACTCAATATAATGAAACTTTTGAAACAACGATTTCTGCTATTATAGAAGAGACTTACCAAAATGGAAACTATTATATAAGAGGTGAAAAAGAGATGTTAATTGAAGGACAAAAACAAAAAATTATTATAAGTGGAGTAATAAGACCTTATGATATAACTTCAGATAACTCTATAAATTCTTCTCAAATAGCAAATTTAAAGCTTTTATATAATAAAGACGGGACTGAATCTGATATTTTAGATACACCATGGGGATTAAATTTTGTACGTAAGATTTGGCCATTTTAATCTAATTTTAAGAAATGTTCTGTAATAATTTTAAAGATTATAAAAGGAGTTAATATGAGTTTGTTTGGTACGTTTAGTGTTGCTCAAACTGGACTTAGTGCTTCAAAATATGGTATTGAAACTGTAAGTAATAATATCGCAAATAAAGATACTGATGGATATAAAAAACGTGTAACAGATTTAAGTGAAGTTGGGCAAATGGGGTCTAGTATCACTGGAAGAGGTGTAAGCGTTGATGGTGTATCTAGAGTTACTTCTCAATATTTGTATGATAATTATATGAAAGAATATACTAAAACTAGTTACTATGATAAAATGACTAGTATGCTGGGTAGTGTTGAAAAAGTATTTGCTGAAACTGATACTGCAGGATTATCGGTTGATTTAAATAACTATTTTACAGCAGTTGAACAGTTAAGATCTAATCCAAATTCTCAAATTTATAAAAGTTATTTACAATCACAAGGACAAGTCCTTGTTGAAAGTTTACAAAGACTCTATTCAAGTGTTGAACAACAGCAAGCACTTGAAAAAGTTGAATTAAAAACAGATGTTAAAGAAGTGAATTCTATTTTAAAAGAAATTGCTGATATCAATAATAAACTTGAAAATTCTACAACTTCTTCAAATGATTTATTAGATAAAAGGGATGCTTTAGAACTTAAACTATCAAAATATGTAGATGCAGATATAAATAGGGATAATGGTTATGAAATAAAAATTGGTGGAGCAGTTGCATTAAGCAATGGAACATTCAATAGAGAAATCGAAATTAATTATAAAGATACTAAACAAATAGACAAATTTAATTATATAGATAGTACTACAGGAAAAGTATTAGATTCTTTAAAATATAATGAAGATGGAACAGCAAAAACAGTTTATGACACAAATGATGTAATTACATATACATTAAATAATGATGATAATCTTTCTGTATCAATTCAAATTGGAGAGGTGTTACCTGCAGGTTGGGATGGTAATCCATCAACACCTGCAACTACAGTTGATAATGACAATTTAACTAGAGCTTTAGCTTATAAAATAAATAATAATCAAAATTTGAATCAATATGTTACTGCATATAATGGGGATTACAATAATGATTATATGGTTTATGCAGATGATGATAGAGGTTTGAGTACAGCTTCTGATAAATATTTAACAGTAATATCAAATGAAGCAGGTATAAATAATGAATTTACAGGAACAATTAGTGTAGTTAGATATGATGCAGCAAATGAAGTTCAAGAGAGAGAGGCATTGTATAAAAATGAATCTCAAAGCACAACAGCAGAATCAGATGTAGTTCTTAAAATACTCGAGCAAAATGTGAATTTATCAAGTGGAAGCATAAAAGCTCAAGTTGAAAATTTATCTTCATCTTCACCAAATAATAAAATTCAATCGTATCTTGATGGCTTAGATTCTTTGGCAGCAACTTTATCGGATATTTATGATCAATATATTCAAGTTGGTGAAAGTGATTATATTTATGGACAAAATGCAGCCAATGATTATAATGGAACTCCTATGGGAGAAATAGTTTCTGTTGGATTATTCACAGGAACAAGTGTTAAAACATTAGCATTTAATAAAAATGCTGTAAATGATTTAAAACAAGATCAAATAGAATATTTAGCGACAATACAGTGGAAAACTGATCTGTCTTTTGATGAAAAAGGGCAAGATTCAACAGCTACAAATACAACTTCTCTGAGTGAGTATTTTAGAAATATAAAAGTGAACATTTCAAGTGATACTGAAAGTGCAAAATATTCACAAGAAATTCAAAGTAATGTTGCACAAACAATAGGAACAGCATATAATAATATTGTAAAAGTTGATGAAGATGATGAAATGGTAAATTTAATGAAATTGCAAGCAGCATATACTGCAAATGCACAAATGATAACAGCTATTGATGAGATGATACAAGTTATACTTGGATTAAGAAGTTAAAAGTTAAATTAAAAAAAGGAGTATAAAATGGCTGGCGTATTAGGACTAGGTTCAAGTGGATCAACAAGTTTAAATAGTGAAATGATTGAAAAATTAAAAGAAGCAGATAAAGCGTCTAGTGTAACACCTTTAGAAGAAAAGCTAGAAAAATTTACTACAGAAAAAGAAGTAGTTGCAAATATTCAAACAAAAGTTAGTGAACTATTATCTGCTGTAAAAGTATTTAGTTTAAATCAAACAACTGGAGTAAATGCGTTTCAACAAAAAAGTGCAAATGTAACGGGAGATGGTGTATCTTTTGATTCTGATGATCTAAGCGCTTTAAAGAATGGAACACTTAGTGTAAAAGTAGAACAATTAGCACAAAAAGATGTTTGGCAAACAAATCAATTTGATGGAACAACTGTAACAAAAGATAGTTTAGTAAATCAAGGTAGCTTAACTATTAATGGAACTACAATTGACACAAGTGACAAATCATATAGTGATTTAGTTACAGAAATAAATAAAATTGATGGAGTTCAAGCTTCTTTAGTTGAAGATTCTGCTGGTAAATTTAGAATTTCTATAAAAAGTAGCGAAACTGGAGAATCAAATAAAATTGATTTTACTGGTTCAGATTCTACAGCTTTGTCTCATTTTGGATTTGATAATAGTGCAAACAATGTTTTACAAGCGCAAGATATGAAAATGAAAGTTGATGGGGTTGATTATTCTGGTAGCTCAAACACTATAACAATAGATGGAATTAAAATAACAGCAACTAAATCTACTGGAGAATCTACTATTAGTATTGAAGATGATAGTTCTAGTCTTACTACACAGATGCAAGCATTTGTTACAGCATATAACAATTTAAATTCATTAATATCTGATGAAGTATATAATACAGATTCTTCTTTAGGAGATAAAGCTTCTATTAGAGATATTATGTCTCAATTAAAAGAACAGCTATTTGGTACAGGAAATAACGACAAAACAATATTTAGTTATGGATTTTCTTTTGATTCATCAAATGGAAATTTAGTTTTGAGTACAACAGAATTTGAAAATGCAATTAAAAATGATAAGGAAGGATTACAAAGTTTATTTGTTGGAGTTCCTGAAAAAAAAGGTATAGCGACAGCATTAGATGAATTAATTTCTAATAGTGGAATAAATAAAGCTTTAATTGATTATGAATCAAATATGTTATCAAGAGAAACAAAATTAACAGAACAAAAAGATGCTGCACAAGAAGCATTAGATGCTAAATATGAGTTAATGGCACAACAATTTGCTGCATATACAACAATAATAACTCAGATGGAGAATTCATTTTCTGGATTGAAATTATTAATCCAACAGTCAACATCAAGTAGTTAAGTAAGAGGGAATAGATAAAAATCTATTCTTCTTTTATATTTTAAGTAAAAACTTTATATACTATATAAAGAATTATTTTGGAGTTATGAATTTATGGGAATTGAAGAATACAATCAGCAAAATG
Organism: Arcobacter lacus; assembly: GCF_003063295.1. Taxonomy (NCBI): domain Bacteria; kingdom Pseudomonadati; phylum Campylobacterota; class Epsilonproteobacteria; order Campylobacterales; family Arcobacteraceae; genus Arcobacter; species Arcobacter lacus. Next base: position 86,111 of record NZ_MUXF01000003.1, on the reverse strand, counting down.
CCATATCAGATGATCCTTATGTTTTAGTATTAAAACTGTATGAGGGAGTTATCAAGTTTCTTTCTTTTGCAAAAAGTGCAATACAAGATGGAGATATAGAAAAAAAGTTTACTTATATAAATAAAGCAATTGCAATCTTTGATGAATTAAGAAGTGTTTTAGATTTTGATGGAGGAGATGTAGCTTATTATTTAGATGGACTATATTTATATCAAATAGAAACACTTTTTTCTGCTGGTATTGATGACAATGTTAATTCAATTAATCAAGTTATGAAAGTTACACAAGGACTAATGGAAGCATGGAAAGACGAAACTGGTCTTTAAAAGCATTAAATGAATTGATTTATATTGATTCACTTGATTCATTTGAAAAAGGCGATGCTTTAGTAAATTGGTACAATGACTATTTGAGTGAAAATCCAATTGAGAAGTTTGATTTAGAACTTAAAGATTTAAAAATGTTAGAAGAGTTGTTTTTTAGAAATATTAACTTTTTAAAAGAGATAAAAGAAGAAGCTAGACAAGAGTTAATAAGAATAAGAAAAGTAAAAAATTTTTTAAAAAACTAATTCATTTATCTGAATTTTATTAGTATAAATATAGTTTCTAATATTTTTAGGTATATTATTAACTCTACACAATTCTTTAAACTTTTTATCCATTGACTTCTCAATTTTAGGTGCTATCCAGATAAATTTTTCTGTAATAGAAATATTTATTTTATGACTAATAGTTATCTCTTTTTGTTTTAAAATCTCTTCCCTTTGCGCTGAGCTTAATAAAAAACCTCTTTTTTTTAAACTATTATCTATAATTCTAATATTTAGATTATTGTCATTTTGATTTTTATAAATTTCTAATTCATTAAAATTTTTTATAGGTTTAATTTCAATATTTAAAGAATTTATATCATCTTGTAGATACTTAAATGATTTTTTTATTCCATTAGTATATTCACTCAATAATTTATCAGAAAAATTATGTCTAAAATAGTTTCTTTTATATTTTTCATCAAAATTTGAATTATCTATAAAATATTTTATATTTTCTTGTTTTAAAAAGTTTTCTAACTCTTCTTTTGTAATTTCAAGTAAAGGTTTATAAACTTTGTAGTTTTCTTTTTGTTCAAATTCATTAAATCCAATTAGTTCAACTAAACCTGCACCTTTTGTTAATTGCATTAAAAACCACTCTAATTTATCATTTAATTGATGAGCTGTGATTAGAGTTTCATAAGAGTTTTCATCTATTACTTCTTCAAAAAACTTATATCTTATATCTCTTGCTGTTTTTTCAAAATTTGAAGTCGATTCCAATTTTATATCTTTTATATAAATTTGTTTATTATATTTTAAAGCTAACTCTTTTGCATAATTAACTTCATCTTTTGATTGAACTCTTACGTTATAGTTTACAATTGCAATATCAAAGGGAATATTTTGTTTTAAAAGTAGGAAAAATAGTGCAGAAGAATCAACTCCAGCAGAGAATGCTAGAAGATTTTTTGACTCTTTTATTGCACTAAAATTTAAGTTCATAATTATTTGATTACTGTTGCAAGTAATTTATCTCCAACAAGTTCAGTTACTTTTACAGTATAAATTTGACCAAATTTGATTTGCTCACCTTCACTTAATTCATTATCATTTATATAAATTTCACCATCAATACTTGGAGCCCAAATAGTTTTTCTAGCACTCAATAGATATTCGTGTTCTTCACTTTCACCATCAATATAAACTTCAAAAGTTTTTCCAATTTCATTCTCAAGTGATTCTTGTGTAGTTTGAGAAATGATTTCTCCTAAAACTTCAGCTCTTTCATCGATTAGTTCTTGTTCAACTTTATCTGTTCTAGTTTCAGCAGTCGTTCCCTCTTCATCAGAATATGAAAATACATTTGCTCTATCGAATTTAAAGTTTTCTACATAATCGCAAAGTGCTTCAAAATCTTCTTCCGTCTCTCCTGGATGTCCAGCAATAAATGTTGTTCTTACAAAAGAGTTTGGTTTACTTTTCATGTGATTCATAAGCTCATTTAATTGTTCAACACCTTTTCCTCTTTTCATAATTTTTAACATTGAAGGAGTTATATGTTGTAAAGGCATATCAAAATAGTTTACAAAAACTTTTGAATCAGCAATTTTGTCTATTAAAGATGAAGTTGTTGTTGATGGATATAGATATAAAATTCTAGCTGTTTTAATACCTTCGATTTTTTCAACTTCTTCTATTAGAAGTTCAAGTCCATTTTTTACATCTAAATCTCTTAAAAATGAAGAAGAGTCTTGAGATACAAAGGAAAAATCAACATAACCTTTTGCTACAAGTGCTTTTACTTCTTTTACAAGTGACTCTAATGTTCTTGAGTGAAGTTTTCCTTTAAATGAAGGAATAGCACAAAATGAACAGGCTTGGTTACAGCCTTCGCTTAGTTTTACATAAGCATGATATGAAGAACCTGTTATTACTCTTTCATTTGTTTCACTTGCTAAAAATACTTCAGAAGTAAAGTTGCTTCTTTTTTCATTTACAAGTTCATCGATTTTATCATAATCACCAACTCCAGTGAAAACATCAATTTCTGGAAGCTCTTTTTGTAACTCTTCTTTATATCTTTCACTTAAACATCCAGCCATAACTAAAACAGATTCATTTTTTCTATCTTCATGAAGGCTTAAAATTGTATTGATACTCTCTTGTTTTGCGCTATCTATAAATCCGCAAGTATTTACTATAATCACATCTGCATTTTGTGCATCATCTGTTAGTTGATAATCACTTAATCGTCCAAGCATAACTTCACTATCTACTAAATTTTTTGTACAGCCAAGGCTTACCATATGCAGAGTTTTTTTAGGTTTTTGTATTGAAAATTTCATTAATTTAATTTATCCATATTATTTTTCGCGAATTTTAGCATAATCGATTGTTTTTGTAAAATTTATTTTAAAGCCAAATATTATCAAGTAATCTTGTATTTCCAAATCTAGCAACTACTAAAATGATTGTATTTGTAGGCTCAATAGTTTCAAGTTCATTAAATTCTTTATCTACAATAGCTACATATTCAACATCTAGTATTGACATAACTTCATAAATTTTATCTTTTACAGCTTTTACACTTCTTTCTCCACTTGAAATTAATGAACCAGCCATATAAAGTGATTTTGAAATTAATAGTGCATCTTTTCTTTGTGTTGGGTTTAGATAAATATTTCTTGAACTAAGTGCCAATCCATCTTCTTCTCTTACAATATCACATGGAACAATATTGATTGGTAAAAAGAAATTTTTTACCATTTGTTGAATAAGTGTTAGCTGTTGAGCATCTTTTTTTCCAAAATAAGCATTTGTTGGTTGAGTTAAATTAAATAGTTTTAAAACAACTTGTAAAACACCATCAAAATGTCCTGGTCTTGTTTTTCCTTCTAAAATATAACTTTTATTTGGAGCTTTTACTAAAACTTCTTCTTTTGTATACATTGTTGAAATTTCAGGCATAAAAACATAATCAACTTTACACATTTGACAAATCTTTTTATCAGCTTCATCACGTCGAGGATATGCGTCTAAATCTTCACCTGGTAAAAATTGAGTTGGATTTACAAAAATCGAAACTATTACAATATCATTTTCATTTCTTGCTTGTTTGATAAGAGAAATGTGTCCATTATGTAAAGCACCCATTGTTGGTACAAGACCAACTTTTCCTAAAGAGTTTTTTCTTATGTTTTGTAACTCTTCAATAGTTTTTAAAACTTGCAAAATTTATCCTTTTTTATATTTATTTTTCTTGATAGTTTGGATTTAATTTTAGTAAAAATAAATCAGCAATCATATTTCCAATAAGTGTTAAAAATGCTCCAATTATAAGTATTCCCATAATAACTGGATAATCATGGCTTAATGCACTTTGATAAAATAGTAATCCCATTCCATCTATTGAAAAAATTGTTTCAAGTATTACTGAACCACCAATGATTCCTGGAAGAGAAAGTCCTAGTAAAGTTATAACTGGTGGATATAAGTTTGGTAAGATATAAAATCTTAAAATCTGTTTTTTATTTAATCCTCTAGCATGAGCAAAAAATATGTAATCACTTTTTAAAATCTCAACAGTCAGACTTTTAATATATAAAATTAAACTTCCTATTCCACCAAAAACAATAATAAAAATAGGCAAAACTAAATGCCAAGTATAATCTAAATAATAAGTTAAACTTCCATCGTTTGGAACACTATGAAGTCCAGCTATTGGAAAAATCTCAAAATTTATTGCGAAAACTAAAACTAAAATAAGTGCTAAATAAAAAGATGGCATTGCAAAACTTAAAAGTGAAAGTTGTTCTGTAGCTTTATCAAAAAATGAGTTTTTGTTTAAAGCTGATTTAATACCAAAATATAAAGAAATGATGAAAATTAGAAACATCGATAAGAGATTTATTGTAAGAGTGATTGGGATTCTATTTAAAATCTCATCTTTTACCATCTCTCCACTTGAAAAAGAGATTCCAAAATCAAGTTTTAAAATAGAATAAATCCAAGAAAAAAATTGTACATACAAAGGTTTATCAAGCCCATAAATAGCTTTTAATTGTTCGATTGATTCAGGAGTTATATTTGGATTTAATTCTCCACTTGCAAAAAAAGAGTTTGGTGCAGCATTTATTGCAATAAATGAAATCAAGCTAATGATAAATAACATAACTATAAGATATAATAATTTTTTTATAAAAAGTTTCATGGTCGAAATTATACAAAAGATAGGTTTAAATGATAGGTATAGATATAACTTCAACAGATAGAATAAAAAAAATGTATGAAAAATTTGGTGATAAATTTTATGAAAAGTTTTTAAATCCTGATGAAATTGAATTAATCAAAAAGCCAGAAACAGCAGCTGGATTTTGGGCGGCAAAAGAAGCGGCTTCAAAAGCAATAGGAACTGGAATTGGCGGTAGTTGTAGTTTTCATGATATTAAAATAAAAAAAGATGAGTTGGGAGCACCAAAAATAAAGTATAAAAAAGAGATTAGAAAAAAATTTGGTATAAAAAAATCTCACCTTACAATAACTCATGATGCAGGTTTTGCAATAGCAGTTGTTGTAAATGTTTTGAAAAAAAAGTAAAGATACTATAAGAATTACTTCTTATAGCATTTTTATTAAAACAATTTCAAAATAACTTGAATTATTGTAGCATTTATTAAATCGACAAAAAACGCTCCACAAAGAGGAACAATTAAGAAAGCTTTGTGAGAAACTCCATATACGTTTGTTATAGCTTGCATATTTGCAACTGCTGTTGGAGTAGCACCTAATCCAAAACCACAATGACCAGCAGCTAAAACACTAGCATCATAATTTTTACCCATAGCTCTAAATGTTACAAAATAAGCATATAAAATCATAACAATAACTTGAGTAACTAAAATTACAGATAATGCACCAGCTAAATTCGATAATTGCCAAAGTTTAAGTGAAAGCAGTGCCATTGCAAGAAATAAAGATAAAGAAGCATTTCCAAATACGTCTATAGCTCTATCAAAAATTTCTACTTTTAGTATATTTTCTAAAACATTCCTTAAAATTACACCACCTGCTAATGCCCAAACAAAAGTAGGTAATTCAAATGATGTTCCTTTTGAAAAACCTGTCATAAAATCAGCAAAAGCTAAACAAGCTGCAAAAAGTCCTAAAGTTGTAATTGCACTATTTGTAGTGATTAACCTTACTGCTTTTGGATACTCAAATGGTACAAATTCATCAATTACTTTTTTATTTCCAGTGTCATTCTCGTCTTTTTGAAGATGTCCATTTTTAATTTTATATCTATTTATTAGAAGTTTTGCAAGTGGTCCACCAATAATTCCACCCATTACAAGACCAAAAGTAGCACCTGCCATACCAAGAGCAGTAGCATTTTCTATACCATATTTTGTTTCTAATATACTTCCCCAAGCACCAGCAGTTCCATGTCCTCCCGTAAGAGTTATTGAACCAGCGATTAATCCAATAAGTGGATCAATACCTAAAATTGTAGCAAGTGAAACACCAACAAAATTTTGAACTACAATAAAACTAGCTATAACAAAAAGAAAGATTACAAGGCTTTTTCCACCTTCTTTTAGTTTATAAAAGTTTGCACTAAGTCCAATTGATGCAAAGAAAATTAGCATAAAACTTGTTTGAAGTTCTGTACTTGTTGTTATACTATATCCAAAAAAGTAGTGTACAACAGTCGTACAAAGTGCTGCAACAAGACCTCCAGCAACTGGTTCTGGAATATTATATCTTTTTAGAAAGTCTATTTTATTTACTAAGACTTTTCCTATAAGTAAAACTATAACGGCTATAATTAGTGTGTAATATGGATTAAATGTAAAATTCATAAGTTTTTTTCCTTTATTAAATTATTTATTTTTTAAATATCGTTCTAATATTATTTTAGCAGCAAGTGAGTCAACTCTGCCATCTCTTTTATATTTTATTTCACCTTTGATTAATTCTTCTGCTTCAATTGAACTCATATTCTCTTCACAAAATTCATATGGAATTTGAAGTTCAAGTAGGTTAACAAAGTGTTTGATTCTGTTTTGCATATCTTCACTTGAAGTGGGGAAACCAACGATTAGTTTTTCAATTTCCCACTCTTTTAAAAAAGTATTTACATCATTAGCAGCTTGATTTCTATTTTTTCGTAAAATTGCATTTTGTGGAGTTACTATATCACTTGTAAGACAAATGGCAACGCCAATTCTTTTAAGACCTACATCAATCGAAGCTAATTTCAAGAGATAATCTCATTTGCAACATCAAATCTATTTGCTGTCATCAAGTGAATTTTTGGATGAAGTTTATTTAACTCTTTAAATAAATTGTTACTTAATTCCATTCCTACTTTATACTCTTCTTCTTCACCAATATTGTGAGCTTTCTCAAGAGCATCAATCCAAAATTGTGGAACATGAATTCCAGGAACTTGTGCAGATAAAAATAGTGCTGTTCGTAGTTTTGTTATAGGGAAAAGTCCAAAAATTAATTGAGATTTTCTTTTATCTCCTTCAACATTTTCTTTAGCTATATCAAAACTTTCAAGAAGTTTTTGTGCATTTTCTATATCGAAAATAGGTTGAGTGATAATTCCTATTGCTCCATTTTGAATTTTTAAGTGCATTTTTTTCTCTAAAGAAGAGAAATTTTTTGCATAAGAGTTTACAACAGCAAAAGGAAATATTTGTTTTGGTTCGATTTTAAAAGGATGTCCTGCAAAGTCCATTCCATAATTAAATGATTTTATCATTTTCAAAAGCATTAAAGAGTTTGCCTCAAAAACACCTTTACTATTTGGCTGATCACTCATTTTAGCTGGATCACCTGTTAATGCTAAAATTGCACGAACATCAAAATCATTTGCTCCAAGTAAATCTGATTGCAAAGCAATTTTATTTCTATCTCTCATAGTCATTGTTGCAATTACTGGTTTTTTAAACTCTTGTTGTAATTTTAAAGCAGCAAATAAAGAGTTGTATCTTAACTTTGCCAAAGGATTATCTGTGCATGAAAAACCATCAATTTTATCTTGTAGATTAAATTTTTTTATTTTTTCAATGATATTGTGCATTGAAGGCTCATGTTGAGGAGTTGTTTCAAGAGTTAAATATTTATCTTCTTGCAGTTTTTGTATAAGTGTTTCAAACATTAGAAAAAAGTTTCCTTTTATATATTTAGTTAAAATTGGGTATTATTATACCTTTTAAAGACTAAAATTAGGGAAAATTGATGAAATTAGCTGTTTTTGATTTTGATTCAACACTTATGGATGGTGAGACAATAGATTTTTTAGCACAAGAGTTAAATCTTGGTGCAAAAGTAGCAAAAATCACTGAAGAAGCTATGAGTGGAAGATTAGATTTTTTTGAATCTTTAACTACAAGAGTAGCTTTATTAAAAGGTTTAGAATATAAAAAAGTTGTAGAGATTTGTGAAAATCTTCCTTTGATGAATGGTTCGTATGAACTTATTCCTGAATTAAAAAAGATGGGTTATAAAGTAGTTTGTTTTTCAGGTGGATTTAGAGTTGGAACAACACCCGCTAAGATAAAATTAGGTCTTGATGCTGATTTTTCAAATGTTTTACATGAAAAAAATGGAGTTCTAACAGGACTTGTTGGTGGAGATATGATGTTTGGTTTTTCAAAAGGTGATATGCTTCAAAGACTTCAATCAATTTTAGGTGTTTCAAGAGAAAATACTTTGGTTTGTGGTGATGGAGCAAATGATTTATCTATGTTTGAACATGCAGATACAAGAGTTGCTTTTTGTGCAAAAGAGATTTTGAAAAAAGAAGCAAATATCATAGTTGATACAAAAGATTTAACAAAAATTTTAGATAATATAAAGGCTTAATAATGGGATTAAAAGAAGAAATAAATTACTCTTTATGGTGTGATTTTATTGAAAGAGATTTTTTAGAAAATAGATTTAAAGAGATAATCAACAAAGGTATTATTCAAGGTGCAACTTCAAATCCTGCTATTTTTGAATCATCAATTACAACATCGGTTGCATACAAACAACAACTTGATATGTTACAAGCAAATAATGAAAAAACTATTTATGAAGAGTTGGCATTAACTGATATTAAAAGAGCAGCTTTTTTACTAGATGATTTACACAAAAAAGATGCAGATGATGGGTTTATTTCTATTGAAGTTGATCCACTTTTATGTGATGATGCTGCTGGAACTATTGAAGAAGGAATTAGACTTTATAGCTCTATAAATGCTGAAAATGTTATGATAAAAATACCTGCAACAAATGCTGGATATATAGCTATGAGAGAGTTGACTTCAAGAGGAATAAATGTAAATGCAACTTTGATTTTTTCTCCTTTTCAAGCTATTAAATGTGTACAAGCTTTAGATGAAGGAATAAAAGATTCAAATAAAGATATAAAAGCTGTTATTTCGGTATTTGTTTCAAGATTTGATAGAATGATGGATAGTGAACTTTCTAGCAAGGGACTACAATCATCAAAACTTGGAATCATCAATGCAACAAAATGTTATTATGAAGTAAATAAATTTGAAAATGCTAATATTAGAACTTTATTCGCAAGTACAGGTGTAAAAGGAAATGAATTAAGTCCAAGCTATTATATAGATAATTTGATTTATCCAAATTCTGTAAATACTGCACCACTAGCTACTATTGAAGATTGGTTAACTGATGGAAAAAAAGAACAAACAACAATTATGAGTGAATCAGATTGTGACAAGTATTTTGAACTTTTAAAAGATAAAGGTATCAAAATGGAAGAAGTTTATGAAAAACTTTTAACTGATGGTTTAGAAGCATTTAAGAACTCTTTTAAAGATTTGCTTTCAAAATTAAAACATTAAAAAGATTTTAAGATATATTGGATAAAATTTTTCCAATAATAAAATAATATAATAAAGGTAAACAAAATGAATAACTGGACTCCAAGTAGCTGGAGAAATTTTCCTATAAAACAACAACCAACTTATAATGATTTAGAAACTTTGGCACAAGTAGAAAAAGAACTTGCTTCTTATCCTCCTTTGATATTTGCTGGTGAAGCATTAAATTTAAAAAAACAACTTGCAAAAGTTGTAAATAGAGAGGCATTTTTACTTCAAGGTGGAGATTGTGCTGAATCATTTAATGTTTTTAATGCAACAAATATAAAAGATTTATTCAAAGTAATGATGCAAATGGCAGTTGTTTTAACTTTTTCAGGTGGTTGTCCTGTTGTAAAAGTTGGACGAGTTGCAGGTCAGTTTGCAAAACCTAGAAGTGCTGATTTTGAAGATATAAATGGATTAAGTCTTCCTTCATATAGAGGAGATATTATAAATGATATTGATTTTTCTTTAGAATCAAGAGAACCAAAAGCAAAAAAACTTTTAAAAGCATATAATCAAAGTGCTGCAACAATGAATCTTTTAAGAGCATTTGCAAGAGGTGGAATGGCTGATTTAAATCAAGTTCATTTATGGAATTTGGATTTCGTAAAAGATAATACTTTAGGTACAAAATATGAAGAACTTGCAAATAAAATAAGTGAAAGTTTAGCATTTATGAAAGCCTGTGGAATTACAAGTGAAAATACTCCACAATTAAATCAAACAACACTATTTACTTCTCATGAAGCATTGTTGTTAAATTATGAACAAGCATTAACTAGACGTGATTCAATAACTGGTGATTGGTTTAACTGTGCCGCTCATATGTTATGGATTGGAGATAGAACAAGAGAACTTGATGGTGCTCATATTGAGTATTTTAGAGGAATTAATAATCCAATAGGATGCAAAGTAGGACCATCTATGAAAGAAGATGAATTACTTAAATTAATAGATACTCTTAATCCAAATAATGAAGCTGGAAGATTAAACTTAATAGTTAGAATGGGTGCAAATAAAATAGCAGATCATTTCCCTAAACTTCTAAAAAGAGTTGAAGAAGAGGGTAAAAAAGTGCTTTGGTCAAGTGATCCAATGCATGGAAATACAATCAAAGCTGAAAATGGTTATAAAACAAGAGATTTTGAAGCTATTTTAAGTGAAGTAAAACAATTTTTCCAAATACATAGAGCTCAAGGTTCTTATGCAGGTGGAATTCACCTTGAAATGACAGGGCAAAATGTAACAGAGTGTACAGGAAGTAAATCTTCTGCTGTAACTGAAGGAGATTTAGCAAGTAGATATCATACTCAATGTGATCCAAGATTAAATGCTGATCAAGCTTTGGAATTGGCGTTTATGATAGCTGACACACTAAAAGAAGCAAGAAAGTAGTAAAAGAAAAATTTCTTTTACTGCATAATCATTTATAAAAAAATCTTTTTATACTCTTCTTCATCCCAAGCTACAACTAACTTATCACCATATTCAATAACAGGTCTTTTAAAAAGCATTGGTTCTTTACAAAGCCACTCATATTTTCCATTATCATCAAGATTTAGTTCTTTTAGATTTAAAGTTTTATATTTTGTACCTTTACTATTAAAAAGAACATTTATATCTACTTTTGTAGTCCAATTTTTTATTTGAGAAGCTGTTGGAGAATTCTGTTTAAAATCAAAAAAATCAACTTCAATATTATGGTCTTTAAAAAATTTTAGAGCATTCCTTACACTTCCACAAGTTTTTATTCCATAAACTGTAATCATATACTATTCCTTTAAAAAAGTTCCCTTTTTAAAGGGAAACCAAAATATTTTATGACTACTTTTTAGCAGGATTTATAAAAAATCCTTAAAAGTAGCTTGTTCTTTAGAACTCTCTTTGAAAAAATTCTAAAGAGCTTTATGAATAAAGCTTTACTCGATTATTTTTGGAACTATGAAATAACCATCTTCACTTTTTGGAGCATGATTTAAAATATGATTTGATAGTTCTAAATTTTGTTTTGAAGTATCTTCTCTTAGTGGAGTTCCACCTTCAATAGTGCTGAAAGTAGCTTCGATATTTGATACATCAATATCATTTAAGTTTTCAACAAAGTTTATAATATCAGCTAATTCTGATTTTAGTTTCTCTTTTCTTTCATCATCAACTTGTAAACTTGATAATTTTTCTAATTTTGCAATTAATTTATCATCAACTGTAATCATTTTTTATCCTTAATTTTTCTCATTTATTTTATCAAAAAAGTGTTTATTTGCTTCTTTTAGCGTAAAACTCTTTTTTAAATTCACCCCAATTATCTGCTAATATAGCTTCTCTAGCTTGTTTCATAAGATTTAAATAGTAGTGAATATTATGAATTGAAGCTAGTCTAAAATATGTTATTTCTGCTGCTCTAAATAGATGATTTAGATAAGCTCTACTGAAGTTTTTACAAGTGTAGCAATCGCATTCGTTATCTATTGGATTTGCATCATCTTTAAATTCGGCTTTTTTGATATTTAGCTTTCCAAAACTTGTAAACAATGTTCCATTTCTTGCATTTCTTGTAGGCATAACACAATCAAACATATCAACACCACGTTCAATATTTTCAACTAAATCTTCAGGTGTTCCAACGCCCATAAGATATCTAGGTTTATCTTTTGGCATAAATTGAGTTGTCCATTCAACAGTTTCATACATATCTGCATTTGGTTCACCAACACTTAATCCACCAATTGCAAAACCATCATAGTCAGTCATTGCACAAAGTTGTTGGGCACTCATTTTTCTAAACTCTTTATCTGTACCACCTTGAATAATCGCAAAGATATTTTGATGCGTTCCAATACCTTTTGATTTTTGTTCCATATGATAATCAATAGCTTCTTGTGCCCATTTTGTGGTTCTTTCAATTGATTTTTGGATTCTTTCTTTGGTATTTGGAAGAGCTACTAAATCATCTAAAATCATCATAATATCGCTATTTAAATCATATTGAGTATCCAAAACACTTTGTGGTGTAAAGTAATGTTTACTTCCATCGATATGAGATTTAAAAGTGATTCCATTTTCATCTGGTTTACTATTATCACTTAATGAAAATGCTTGAAATCCACCACTATCAGTTAAAAATGAGTTAGGAAATTTTGAAAAGCCATGAAGTCCACCAAACTTTTTGATTAGTTTACTTCCTGGTCTTAAATATAAGTGATAAGTATTTCCAAGAATTATTTTTGCTCCAAGTTCAAGCATATCATTTGCATCAAGAGCTTTTACCGTTCCTTGTGTTCCAACTGGCATAAAAACAGGAGTTAAAATAGTGCTATGAGCAGTTTTAATTGTACAAGCCCTAGCTCCTTGTGAAGTTGCATCGATTTTAAATTCCATAAATTATAAAAACCTTTTTTTTAGATAAGCTGTTATTGTATCTAAAGTAAGATTTATCTATCGTAACTCAAATATAGAATTAATTTTTTTAAGATATAATTTTGCCTATGAAAAAAATATTGATTATATTAGATGGAATAGTTGCAAAAAAACTATTACAAAGAATTGTAGAAGCAAATACAGGTGATAATAGTTATGATGTTATTTACATAAATGATGTTATTTTACCTGTTCAAAAACCTTCAAACTTTACATTTTATAAATTTGACCCAACATCAAAATCAAAACTATCTATGGTTTTAGATAAAAATATCCATACAGAAGTTTTGATGGCACTTAATTCAAAAGATGAAATATTAAATGTTATTAAAAATATTAGAGAATATAAGAAAAACCTTCAAATCACAATTTTAGACTATTGGGGAATAAAAGTTAGCAATGACCCAATGCTAAATGTATATAGAGGAATTGAAGTTTTAGCAAATGGAATGGTTGAACGTCTTCCTAATGTTCCAGTTTTAGCACAAAATATTGGATTAAAACAAGGTGAAATTATGGAAATAAGAGTTCCATTTGGAAGTTCTTATGCATATCGTTCTATTGGTTCAATTGAGCAAAAACAGTGGAGAATTTTTGGGCTTTATAGAAACCAAAAAATGATAGATATAAATCCAACTTTAGTTTTAAAACCAAATGATTTGATTTTAGTTATTGGAAAACCAAATATTTTGATGAATATTTATAATGCTATAGGAAAAACACAAGGACAATTTCCTATGCCATTTGGAAGTAAGATTTATTTGTATTTAGATTTATATTTAGAGAATGAAATTAGTATAAAAAAAGCTCTTGATGAAGCAAAATATATGAATGAAAAACTAAAAAATTCTTTATTGATAGTAAAAGTTACACGACCAACAACTGTTCCAATTATGAATTTAATAAAAGAAGAGTTAAAACACTTCCCAACTATTGTTTTGCAAATTGATTATGCAAACAAAGGTTTTATAAAAATATTAAAAGAAGATAGTAGAAAATATAATATTGGTATGTTGATGCTAACATCTGAAATGTTTAAGTATAAAGAGTTTATAAAAGATACATTATTTGATTTAAAAATCCCAATATTCAAATTTGGAAAAGAGAGTTTAAAAGCAGTAAAAAGAACAGGTGTTGTTTTAAATGACACAAAATCTTATGAACAAATTTCTCCAATAGTATTTGATGTTTCAAGTCAATTGAAAATAAAAACTAAACTTTTTGATTTAGACCCAATTGGTGAAAAAGATGGAAAAATAACTTTAGTTGACCATTTTGAGAATTTAGCAAAATTGTATAATGAAAAAATAGAAATTGTTTCAAGTAGTGAAAACCCAATCCGAGAATTGAAAAAACAAAAAGATATGCTTCAAATTTTGCCTTTAAAGAAAAAAATGTTTAAAAAAAGAGTACTTTTTAAAATTTTTAATACAAATAGCGATGTTATAGCATTTGACATGAATAAATTTAACCAACTTCTAATCCCAGTTTCAGAAGAAAATTAAGGAAATATATGAATTTTGAAAAATATCCATTTGAAAAATTAAATGAACTATTAAAAGATATAGTTCCAAATGATAAATATGAATTATCAGCTTTAACTATTGGTGAACCAAAGTTTGAAACACCACAATTTATACAAGATAAATTAAAAGAGACAAGCTCTTTTTTACGAAAATATCCCTCAACTATTGGTGAACCTTTTTTGAGAGAATCTATGATAAATTTTGTAAAAAATAGATTTAATGTATCTTTAAAAATGAGTCAAATAATTCCAACATTTGGAACAAGAGAGGTTTTATTTAACTTTCCTCAGTTTGCTTTATTTGATAAAAAAAATCCAGTTATTGCATTTACTAATCCTTTTTATCAAATTTATGAAGGTGCAGCAATTGCTAGTCGTGCAGAGGTTATTCATATAAACTTGACAAAAGAGAATAATTTTAAAGCAAATTTGAGTGATGAAGAACTAAAAAGATGTGATTTAGTTATTTTAAATTTCCCAAATAATCCAACATCAGCTTCAATGGATATTGATGAATTAGGAATTTGGGTTAAAAAAGCTTTAGAATTTGATTTTATACTTGTAAATGATGAGTGTTATAGTGAAATCTATTTTGATGAAAATACAAAACCAGCTTCTCTTTTAGAAGCATCTATAAAAGTAGGTAATAGTGAATTTAAAAATGTTTTAGTTATGAACTCTATTTCAAAAAGAAGTTCTGCACCAGGACTACGAAGTGGATTTATAGCTGGTGATGAAACTATTTTGAAAGATTATTTGCAATATAGAACTTATATTGGTTGTGCAAGTCCTGTTCCTTTACAAGAAGCAGCAGCAGTTGCTTGGAATGATCAAAATCATGTGGCAGAGTTTAGAAAAATATATAAAAGAAATTTTGAGATTGCACAAGAGATTTTAGGAATACCAACTCCTGAAGCAACATTTTATATTTGGCTTGAAGTAGAAAATGATTTAGAATTTACAAAAAGTTTATATAAAGAAAAAAATATCAAAGTTCTACCTGGAAGTTTTTTAGGAAGAGGTGGACTTGGAAAAGAGTATGTAAGAATTGCTCTAGTTGAAAATGAAGAGAAAACTAAAGAGAGTTTAAAAAGATTAAAGGATTTTATAGATGGATAAAGAAGAGCTTTTTCAAGCAAGAACAAATCTTGATTTTCTAAAGTATTTAAATGAAACAAGAGTTAATTCTATAAAAGCAAAAGATATAGCTTTAATGTATGAAACTCTTGATTCAATGTTGGTTTTAGATTTAGATGAAGAACAAATAAATGAACTTTACCAAGAAATCTTAAAATTAGCATTTGAAAATGTAGAAAAAATCATAAATAAAAATAAAAAATTAAAGCTTGAAGATGAACATCTTTTTTATGCTAGAGCTTTATATGAACATGCGATTGAAAAGTGGTCAAATGAAAATTTTGATGGAGCAAAAGAGCTACTTTTTGTAATGGTAAATCTAATTGAAGATGAACTTTTACAAAAAGCTCTAAATGTATTAATCATCTTTTTATCTTCAAAAATGGAACTTGATGAATTTTATGATTCAAAAGTTGATTTAGAAAAAGCTAGTGATGAGAAGTATGGATATTTTATAGTGAATTTTAATTTTGATAGCCAAAAGTATTTAAAAGAAAATAAAAAAATTTTAGAACAAGAGTATGAGAATCTAAAACATTTGATAGTGGAGCATAAATAATGAAAGTGCATTTTATAGGAATTGGTGGGATTGGTCTTTCTGCATTAGCTAGATTTTTAAATTTTGATGGACATGAAGTATCTGGGTCAGATATGAAAAATTCACCAATTACAAAAGCTTTGGAAGATGAAGGAATAAAAGTTTCTTGTCCCCAAGATGCATCTAATATAAAAGATGATTTTGATTTAGTTATCTATTCAGCAGCTGTTACAGATGAAAATCCAGAATTAATACAAGCAAGATTAAAACAGATTAGAACACTTTCAAGAAAAGAAGCTTTACCTATTATTTTAGGGGACAAAAAAAATTACTGTGTTGCAGGAGCACATGGAAAATCAACTACAACTGCAATGCTAGCTTCTATTTTAAATAGTTCTGCATTAATTGGAGCAATTTCAAAAGATTTTGGTTCAAATTTTAGATATGTTGATAAGTTAGTTGCTTTTGAAGCAGATGAAAGTGATGCTTCTTTTTTACTTTCAAATCCATATTGTGCGATAGTTACAAATGCTGAGCCTGAGCATATGGAATATTATCACTATGATTATGATAAATTTTATGAATCTTATGAAAAATTTTTAAGTTTGGCAAAAGTAAAAGTTGTAAATGGTGAAGATAAAGATGTTGCAAAACTAAAAATAGAAAATGCAACTATTCTTTATCCTTCAAAAGATATAAAAAATCTTTGTTATACTTTAAAAGATAATCAACCTTGTACTAAATTTGATTTAAAAGATTTAGGAACTTTTGAAGTTTGGGGATTTGGTTTTCATATGGCTACAAATGCTTCTTTAGCAATTCTTGCCGCTTTAAATGAACTTGATATTGAAACTATTAGAAAAAATCTTTTAAACTACAAAGGAATTAAAAAAAGATTTGATATTGTTCAAGCAAATGAAAAATTTGTTGTAATTGATGATTATGCACACCATCCAACAGAAATAGAAGCAACTATGAAATCAATTGAGTTATATGATAACCTTACAAATTTAAATAAAAGAATAGTTCTTTGGCAACCTCACAAATATAGTAGAACAAGTGATAATCTTGAAGGTTTTAAAAAGTGTTTTAGAAGATGTGATGAGCTTATAATTCTTCCTCTTTGGACAGTTGCAGGCGAGAAAAAAATAGAAATAGATTTTCCAAAAGAGTTCGCATCATATAATCCAATTTTTGCAGATAGAGTTGTTGCAACAAAAGGAAAGATTGAACTTATAAAAGATGATAAAATCATACAAACTTATGAAGAAGGGATATTTTTAGGCGTTGGTGCTGGAGATATTACTTATCAATTAAGATTAAAATAAAAATTGGATTAGTTTAAAAAAACTTTTCCATTTTCAATTTTGATTTTTCCATCAAGTTCATATTCTAAAATCTCATTTGGGTATTTTTGCATAGCATCTTCAATATTTGGAGATGTTTTACAATATTCTAAGACTTCATCTAGTTGTTCTTTCTTATTCTTATTTCCAGTAAAATTCTCAACAAACTCATCAATATCATAAATAACTTCAGCTAAACCTTTTTTAATTAATTTTTGTGTTCCTAAACTTTCATTTAATCGATGAGGTAAAGTATATATTTTTTTATTCATATTTAAAGCAAATTCTACAGAAGTTAAACTTCCCGAGTTTAAATCAGCTTGAGTTACGATTAAGACCTCACCAAGTGCAACTACAAATTCATTTCTTAATACAAAAGTGTAGTTTCTAGCAACTTCTTTTTCTTTATAAGTTGATAAAATAAGTCCATTGTTTTCTATATCGATAATTAAATTTTTATTTACACTTGGATATCTTATATCAAGTCCATTTGCGACAACTGCAATTGTATTATTTGATTTTGCACCAGTATGAGCAATACTATCAACACCCATTGCTGCACCACTTACAATACAAATATTATTTGAGGATAATTTAGATGTTATCTCCAATGATAAATCGAACTCAAATTCCTCCTAATTCAACATATTTTCATCTTTTATGACAAGAATAAAACAAACTAATTACATAAATAAATAGAAATAAAATTCGGATTACAATAAAAAGGAGAAATAAATTATGAAAAGAATATTGTTAAGAAGGAGAAATAAATTATTAAATATTTGGTGTGGACTTGTAAAGTGATTTAATAAGTAAATAAGTCCACTTAGTATAAAATTTTAACCTTATGGAGATATTATGAACAATTTTATGGAAGAAAAAAGTTTTACAAATAGATTTATTATTGATTTAGTAGCTGATTTTTTAGAAAATAATAGCAATAGTTATAGTAAAAAAATAACTAATATATTAATAAAAGAGATTAATAAAAATGATAGAATTCTAGCAAATAAGTTTAAAAACTTATTTAATAATAGTAAGATAATAGAAAGTGGAATAACTAGAAATAAGTCTTTTGGCTATTCTAATATTCCAATGGATAACAATAATAGTTTATTAATTGATATTTCAAAAGTAGAAATTAATCAAGATTTAATTATATGGAATGAAGATATAAAAAAATCATTACATCAAATTATTTTAGAATATAAAAATAAACAAAATTTGTATAAAGATGGACTAAAGCCAATTCAAACAGTTTTATTTCATGGTTTACCCGGTGTTGGAAAAACATTAGCTGCACAATACTTGGCAAAAGAACTAGGGCTTCCACTGTATGTACTAGATTTAGCTACAGTTATGAGTAGCTATTTAGGGAAAACAGGAGGAAATATTAAAACAGTTTTTGAATTTGCTGCAAATAATGAATGTATATTATTTATCGACGAATTTGATGCAGTAGCCAAACAAAGAGGAGATGAAACAGAAATTGGAGAGCTGAAAAGACTTGTAACAGTTTTACTTCAATCAATTGATACTTGGAATGATAATTCAATATTAATTGCGGCAACAAATCATCAAGAACTTTTGGATAGAGCAATTTGGAGACGATTTGATGAAGTTATCGAATTTGAGTTACCAACAATTAATGCAATAAGTTCTATAATTAATAAATATTTTAATGATTTACCAATTGAAATGATTGAAATACTTAGTAAACTAAATATAGGAAAATCATATGCTGATATCGTTCGTATTTGTTTAAAAATAAAAAAGAATATCAGTTTAAATAATGTTAAGACTATAGAAGCAGTTTCTGAGTATATTGTAAATAATAATTTATTACTTGATAAGGAATTGAAAGTTTTATTTGCTACTATTCTTATACAAGAGTTAAAATTTAGTCAAAGAAAAGTAAGTGAATTATTGAATATTTCACGGGATACAATTAGAAAGAATATATAATTAAAGGGGAGGGGAAGAAGAAATGAATTTTATATTAGGTAATGGGGAAAGTCTTATTTCAGAACAGACACCTAAAAGATTGAATATAAACCCCAAAGAATTAATATATTCATATCAAGAGGTTGCTGAAAGATTATATGATGAGATTTCAAATATTATAAATATATCTGAACAACTTCCTCCATTTGCAATACCTAATAATGAAATTGTTTTTTCTCTTATTTTACATCCTTCTTATTTAGCAAAATCATATTTTCCTAATAAAATTCTAGAATATTTAAACTTTAAAATTATAGGTAGTAAAGAAGTATTATGTAGCCCCATTAAAAATTCAAAAAGTAAAAATGCTAGAGAAATAGAACCAACTATATTATATTATATCTCTACTACGATTGATAATCTTAAAATCACACAAGATTTATTATTTAATATTGAAGATGAAAAATTACAAGATGAATTTGTAAGAATTGAGGAAGTAAAGCCATTATTAGTTAAAGATAAAATTAAAATAAAAGATATAAATGAAGTTAATGATGAAGTAGAAATTATTTTACATGCTTCTGAAAAAGAATCTTCAAGAAAAACTGCATTAATGGATTTTGCTAAACATATAGATGATAATATTAAACTTGAATATGAAAAAAGCATTGATGGGATTACTTTTATAAATTTGAAAATTTCAAATAAAAATATTGAAGAATTGGCAGAGTTTAGTTATATACGTGCTATACGAAAAGTTCCAAGATTAAGAAATATTAATTTAAAATCACATGAAAAAATCAAAATTAATATTCAAGATTATTCTATTGATACGACTTTTTTAAATAAAAATATTAAAGTTGCAGTACTTGATGGAGGATTTGTAAATAAAGATGGTTTTTTAGGACAACTAGTCAGGTATACAGATTTATTTACTAATGGAGAAGATGAAAATTTACTTTTACACGGTACACAAGTTACTTCATCTGTTTTATTTGGTCCGATTAAGGATAAAATGCGATTACAACCATATTCAAGAGTTAATAATTATAAAGTTTGCGATCCTCAATTAAATATATATCAAGTTTTGGAAAGAATTGTTGATGCAATACAAAGTGATAATCCAGAATTTATTAATATAAGCTTAGGACCAGCTGGTGAGATAGATGATGATGATGTTCATCTTTGGACATCAACTTTAGATAATATTTTTTCTTCTGGTAAATATTTATGTACAATTGCAATTGGCAACGAAGGGGAAACTGATTTTCCTAGAATAAATGTTCCTTCTGATAGTATTAATGCTTTAGGAATCGGTGCATCAACTTCTGAGGATTTTACTGGGTGGGAAAAGACTAGTTATAGTTGTGTAGGACCTGGACGAACTCCAGGTTTTATGAAACCTGATGGTATAGCATTTGGGGGCACAGATGAAGAACCATTTTCTGTAATATCAAATGGTTCAATTTATTCGGTTCAAGGTACAAGTTTTTCATCTCCTTATGTTTTAAGAACAGCAATAGGAATTAAATCTATTTTTGGAGAAGAATTGACTCCAGCTGCAGTAAAAGCTTTATTAATTCATAGTACTTTTAAGAATAATTATTTAAGTAAAGATGTAGGTTGGGGTAAGTTTTTTACGGATCCTATAAAAGTAATGTCATGCAATAATAATGAGATTAAAGTATTATATCAAGGTAAAATCTCAAGAGCTAAGCAGTATAAAGCAATTATACCTTATCCTGAAGGAGGATTTACTGGTAAAATAGATATTGCTGCAACATTTTGTTTTTTTACTCCTGTATCTGCTGAGCATCCAACAAATTATTCAACCAGTGGACTAGAAGCAGTATTTTATAAAACAAATTCAAATCATAAATTAAAGCCTGTGAGTGAATTCTTTAGAGTTTCAAATAATTATACAGATGGAACTCATATTAATGAAACAGAGCTAAGAAGAAATTTCCACAAATGGGAAACAACAGTAAAAGGTGAATTATTAAATAAGCAAGGAGCATCAATAATTGATCCTTATTTTATCATTAAGCATAGTACTAGAGAATCAACAGGAGCTTCGAGTAGTAAAAAGAGTGAGTTGTCTTTTTCTTTAGTAGTTACTGTTACTTGTCATCAGATGAATAATTTGTATAACTTAATTGAGAGTAAATATACCATGCTTAAACCTATTCAACCAAAAGTACAATTACAAATTTAAAATAGGTATTGTGATATGGCAATAAGAAAAATTAATAAAAGCCATATTTCAGTAACTGGTTTTTTTTCAAGTTATAAAAATAAAAGGCAAATAAATTTTGAATCAAAACTTGAACATGATTTTTACTTACTACTTGAATTTGATAAAACTGTTAAAAGTTACCAAGAACAACCTTTTAAGGTTTATTATATATATCAAAATATAAAAAGAAGATATACTCCTGATACATTAGTAAATTATATTGATGGTACACAAAAAATATTTGAAATAAAACCAATATTTAAAATACAAAATGATATAGAACTTCAAGAAAAAATTGAATTACAAAAACAAAAAATCAAAGAAGAAAAAAATTTAGAATTATGTATTTTTACAGAAGCAGATATCGATAAAATTTATTTGGATAATATAAAGATAATATACAATTTTGCATTTATTAAAGAAAATAAAGAAATACAAGATAAAATCAGAAATGAATTTTTTAAATTAAATATACAGATAGCAATAAAAGAATTATTAGATAAAATAACAAATAATCAATCTGATAGGCTAAAGTATATACCATATATTTGGAATTTAGTTTTTAATAATACTGAGTGTATTGATTTTACAAAAAAGATTACAATGGCTTCAATAATTAATCCCAAAGGATTAAAATGAGTAAATTAAGAATTAAAAGAAATGAAAAAGTTTTTTACCAAAATGAACAATATAGTATTATAAAAATAATTGATTTTTATTCTGTGCGAATTCAATCTATAAAAAATCCAGATACTAAACTTGAAGTACTTATTTCAGAACTATCATTAGAAGAAAATACAAATAGTATTTTACTTGATAATATTACCGATGAAGAATGGGCAATAGCAGAAAAACGATATGAAATTATAAAAGATTTACTTTTTGTAAGTAGAACAAAGCAAGAAGTTATAGATTTAGCAAAAGAACATAATATTGCATATACCACAGTTTATAGATGGATTAAACAATATGAAGAAAATGAACAAAAAAGTTCATTGGTACCAAATACAAAAAATAGGGGTAAAAAAGGAAGTAGATTAGACCCTAATGTTGAGTTAATTATTGTAAATATAATTGAAGAGTTATATTTAAATAAACAAAGATATAGTTTAAATAAAATATTTAGAAAAATAAAACAACAATGTCAAGCTGAAAATGTAGAATTTCCTCATGAAAATACAATAAGAAATAGAATTAAAAAAATTGACCCAAAATTGGCTCTAAAAAGAAGGCATAGTTCTCGTAGAGCAAATAGAGAATTTGGTAATTTTGAAGGACAATTTCCTGATGGTTTATGTCCTATGGATGTAATTCAAATTGACCATACTCCATTAGACATAATATTAGTTGACGAAAAATATAGAAGACCTATAGGAAGACCAACTCTTACTTTAGCAATTGATGTTTATTCAAGAATGATTGCTGGATTTTACTTATCATTGCATTCTACAGGCTATTTTAGTGTAAATCAATGTCTATACCATACTTTTTTGCCTAAGAATGAATTTTTAAAAGAACAAAATGTTAAAGGAGAATGGAGTATTTATGGAATACCTAGAATAATTCATGTAGATAATGGTGCTGAGCTAGTTGGATTAGATATGGAAAGAGTTTGCTCCGAATTAAATATAACATTGGTTAAAAGACCTGTTGGTGAGCCTCAATTTGGTTCTCATGTTGAACGTTTTTTCTCAACACTAAAGAATGAAGTGCATAATTTACCAGGAACAACTGGTTCAAATATAGAAGATAGAGATGGATATGATTCTGTAAAAAAAGCATCATTTAGTTTAAAAGAACTAATTCGATGGTTAACACAATATTTTATACAATATCATAATAATTTTCATTTAGGTATTAATAATACTCCTGCAAAACAATATGAAATAGGAATTTTTGGAGATGATGAAAATATTGGTGTTGGACAGCTACCTGATATTCTTGAAGATAAAGAAAATATAAGAATTACGTTATTACCTGCAATTTATAGAACTATTCAAAGAGATGGCATCACACTTGATGGACTTAATTATTATGGAGACGTGTTGCGTCATTGGATTAATAGAAAAGATGAAAAAGGAAATAAGCTAAAATTTAAAATAAAAAGAGACCCATTAAATATTAGAAAGATATATTTCTTTGACCCTGAACTTGAAGAATACTTTGAAATTTATTATAAAAAAATAGAAGCCCCTGAAATGACACTATGGGACTTGATTAGTGCAAAGAGATATTTAAAAGAAAAAAATATAGAAAATTATAATGAAAATGATATTTTCGAAGCACATGATATTTTAGAAAAAATTGAAGATGAAGCTGTATCAAATACAAGAAAAGCAAAATTGCGTAAAACAAAATCTCTTAAAATGAAAGATGTAAAAGAATCTAAAAAAGTTGAAGATAAAGCTATTCAAAAAGATAACAGTTTAGATGATTTATTTTCAGATATTAAATTATTTGATATTCATAAGAAATAAAAAGGATTAAATTTGGATGACATTCAATTAACAGCTGAAACAAAAGAAATCCTTTTAAAAACTGATGAAGAAAGATTAGAATATATTTCAAAAACATATTGGATAGATTATCCTACAGCTTCTGATATTTTACAAAAAATGGAAGATTTAATTAGATATGAGAAAGGTAAACTACGGGTTACAAGTATTTTATTAGTTGGTTCAAGTAATAATGGCAAAACATCATTACTTGAAAGGTTTAAAACATTACATAAAAATTATGATTTGAATCTTTGTACTATAGAAGAACAAAGAGAAAAATATTTTAGTGAATATCATGCAACAGGAATGCCAGTAATCTATATAATTGCACCAACAGAGGTAACAGAAGGAAGATTATATTCTGAAATTTTAAGTACACTTAATGCTGAATATAAAGAAAGAGATACAACGGCAGCTAAAAAGAAATTGGTTGAACATTATTTTCATAGTTTGAATGTTGAAATGTTGATTATAGATGAGATACACAATATTTTAGGTGCTTCTCCACTTAAACGAAATGCAATGATGGATACAATTAAAAATTTAAGTAATCAATTAAAGATACCAATTGTTTTATCGGGTACAAAAGATGCTTTAAGAGCTATTAGTACTAATAGTCAAATAAGCAGTAGATTTAGACCAATGTATTTAACAAAATGGAAAATGAATAAAGATTTTATTACTTTGTTAGCAACAATTTTAAGTATGCTTCCTTTGAAAAAAAAGACGAATATTTTAAATAAAAATACAGCACAATTTATACTTGAAATGTCAGAAGGGTATATAGGTGAAATAATAAATTTATTAAAAGAATCTGCTATATATGCAATAAGAACAGGAAGTGAACAAATAACAATAGATGAACTTAGAAATTGTGATTTCAATAGTTTAAAAAATGTTCATAAAAATGAGAGTTTAAAAGATATATGATAAAGAAAATTAAAAATCCATTGATTGAAAAATCAAGATTTTTAATTATTCCTGAACCATTTAAAGGTGAGATTTTTTCTTCATGGTTTGCTAGATGTGCATATGCTCATAAAACCCATCCAAGAACATTTTGGCATTTACATTTTCCAAAAGACAAATTTATTTATACTCTAAGCCAAAATATTGATGCTACTGTATCTGATGAAATTCTTCAAATATTATCGATAAAAACATCATTTAGTTTTTCTAAATTAAGAAATATGACAATGAAATCGTATGATGGATTTTTACAAGAAGAGATAATTAGTAATGGTAATAATAAATTTCTAACAAATTATAGGTTTTGTCCTAAATGTTTGAAGGAAGATAAAATACCTTATTTTAAAAAAGAACATAGAGTTGTATTTTCAACATTTTGTAAAAAACATAAATGTTATTTACAAGATAAATGTCCTAAATGTCAAAGTCAAATTTCAGTACTTAAAATGTTTAATAATGAATTATCCTATGAGTATTGTTGTAATTGTGGTTTTAAATTGGCAAATAGTGATGTTAAGTATATAAAAAATAAATCTAAGTATGAATTGAATTGTAATTTAATAAATATTTTGAAAAAAGGTTACATTCAATTAGAAGATTATTATATATATTCATTTGTATTTTTTGATATTATCTCACATATAAGTAAGTTAGTATTATCATCAAAAAAAACCATAATTAATGGTATTGAAAATAAAATATTAAAAAAAATTTCTAGAAAGAATTTTTTAACTAGCAAAAGTTCTTTTTCTCAAATATCAATAAAAGAACAATATATATTATTTACCATAATTCTATCAATATTTGAAAAATTTCCGAAAAAATTTGAATTATTTATAACTCAAAATAAATTATCAAATTTTGAAATGATTAGAGATATTAAGGTAGTTCCATATTGGTATGAGAAATCAGTTAATGAAATATCTCCTAAAATAGTTTATCTTGCAAGAATGGTAAGTGAAAAAGAAATATTAAATGCAATAAAATATTTAAAGAAAAACGATATATTAGTCAATCAAGCAAATTTGACAAAACTTTTAGGTTATAATTTTTTTAGTTCCTATAATCAATTAAGAAATTTATTGAAACAATTTACTATGGAGTAAATATACTATTTCTTATTGTTATTTTTCTTATTATATTCTTCTCTGATTTTTTCTATCACACTTTTGTAATCTATTTTTTCTAAATTATAAAGAACATCATCAACCCAATGATATAATAGATATTCTTCTTCAATTTTTTTTACATGAGCTTTTTTATACATAACTAAATCATATTCCATACAAACATATTCTCTTAAGTCATCATAGGATTTACATTCACCTATATAATAACTTATTATATCTTGCACAATAGTTTCAGTTAGTTGAAAATCTTCCTCATTTTGATAAATAAAAAACCATGTTGATATTCCTTGCCATGACTTATCTAGTTCAATTTCAATAATAAAGATATATTTATTATTGTATAAAAAATCTCCATACAAGTAATTTCTATTCTTTTTTGATGAAAGATAATATTTTGTAGAAATATTATTCTTACTATTTTCTTTTGGAGTTATAGTAATTAAATCGGATATACTAATAGCTTCAACTCCAGTTTCTTGTGAAAGAAGATTAAAAAGTATATAAAAATCATTTACGTTAAATATATTAATTCCATTATTTTCACTTTCTCCATAAAATGAATAAACTGATTGAACTAATTCATTAGAGCCACTAGATTCTGAATTTTCAAAAGTTGGATTAACGATGTCATCTGTAAATTCAGTTGCCATTTCAGCTTCTGAAATTTTATAAATATCTTCAATCTTAATTTCAATATTCTGAGTATTTCTATCTTTTTGAGCTATGTCACCATCTAAGTTTATAGTGTAACTAGAAGAGGGCACTCCAGTTTTTATAGTTTTTTCAATTTTATTAGATATTTTCTTTTTAAATCTTTTTTTATTAACAGGAATATCGATTGAAATAGAAGATTTACTAGATTTTGAAGTAAATTTCTCTACATGAATTTTATTAAAATTAAAGGATGAAGAATCATTAAAGATATCAAGTACCAAAATTTTTGGTTTAGGATGCTTATTTAAGATTATATATGAAGTATCAATTTCAAACTTTTCTTTTGTTGGGAAATTAGCTTTTATCTGACCAAAATGTTTAACTTTATCTTGAATACTTTTTTGGTTTATAAAATAGTTTAAATTATCTTTAGCATCTTTATTCTCTAAAAATCTACATATAAATGGATAATCTCTTTTTGCAGCTGTAGGACGTACTGAAATAAATACTGTATTACCATCTTTATAAAATTTTTTATCTTCACATAGAGATGAAAGAGAATTGACAAATATTGCTTTTTTCATTGAAGAAGAAAGAAAATAAAATCTATTAGCGATAGTATAGGTTGGTATTATTAATTCGAACTTATCAAAATCAAATGAATAACAATATTGTTTTAGATAAAAATGTTTTAGATAATCATAAGTAACTAAATTTAAATCAGACTCACTAATTACTTCTTTTAAAGTTTTTATTTGTAATTCATTTGAAGTATCAATAGTAAAAGTTGCTGATTTAATTAAAGTATTTTTACCAATAGTTTTATTGCCTTTATAAACATTACCTATCTTATATCTATATCTTAATAATTCAGGTGGAATTAAAATTGTCGTATAAAAATTTGTTTTAATATCTTTAACTAAAACTTTGTAATAGTAAGGATAGCCAGAGTAATCAATGTCTAATATAAAAATGATTTCATATGAAGTATTAGGATTATCATTAAAAAATTCAAGTATAGGTTTATCATTCTTCATTTTCTAATCTTCCAAACTTTCTTGAGTATAAATCTTCATAGAGGGAAATTCTAAAGCACAAAGTCTAGGATTTGGTAATTTCTCTTTATTTTTATAGAAGCAACCTAAATCAATCCCACAAGAATAATTATTTAATAATGGCTCTTGAAAAATTGTATGACCATACACATTAAATATTTCTTCATTATCATAATTTTTCCATCTACTCCATTTAACAAAATGATTAAACTCTTTAATGTCATCTACATTTATACTATTTCTTAAATTCCATACTTTTCCAACAGTTGAATGGGAAACAACTAAATATCTATTGTCTTCTGTTTTATAATCTTCATATTCTATATAATGAGGTAAACTTTTTAAATATTCAATATGTTCATAAAACTTTTCTTTTGAAGAATATGAATTTAAAGTATCTTCTCCACCACATTTAAAAAGCCAATATCTCAAATCTTCATGGTATATATCATTTTCAAGGTGAGAATGATAAAGTATCATCATTTCATCATGATTACCTAATACACAATCATAATTATTGTTTTTAACAAATTCAATAACATCATGAGTATTTTTACCTTTATCAACTAAATCACCAACAAAAACTATTTTAGAGTTTTGTTTATTTGGAAATTGGTCTATTAGAGCTAATAAGGTTTTATAACAACCATGAACATCACTTATTATATATATTTGTTTCATTATAAATTTCCTTTTTTATTTCTATCAAAAAAATATTTTACTATTCTCTTTTTGGGATTGTGTGGTTGGAAATGATAATTTAGTAAATCCTAGAGAGCAGTTTTTTCTAAAAAGATTTTATATTTTGAATATTAAAAATTATTCTAAAATACCTAACTTTATAATTATATAGTAGTTTTAGAAAAAATTAAAAAATATAACAATTTGAAATAAAATCAACTATAATTCAAAACTTTAAATATATAAGGAAAAACATTTGAAAAAAATACTATTACTAATAACTCTTTTATTAACAACAATATTCGCAGAATCATTTAGTGAATCAAAAAAACTGTTAAAAGAAATATATAAAGACCATCAAACAACTTTTTATTGTGGTTGTAAATATAATCCTCTAGATAAAGATAATATGATTGATAGAAATAGTTGTGGTTATGTTCCAAGAAATGAACTAACAAAAAAAGGTAAAGAGAATGAGAGAGCCAATAGAATAGAGTGGGAACATATAATGCCTGCTGAAAACTTTGGAAGACATTTAGCTTGTTGGAAAGATGGTGGAAGAAAAGCTTGTTCTAAAGACCCTATATTTAATAAAATGGAAGCTGATATGCATAACCTTGTTCCTGCTATTGGTGAATTAAATGCTGATAGAAGTAATTTTAGATATGGAGCAGATAAACCAAAAGTTGGAATGTATGGTGAGTGTAAATTTGAAGTTGATTTTGATGTTAATAGAGCTTATGTAAGAGATGAAATAAAAGGTGATATAGCAAGAGCATATCTTTATATGAGTAAAACATATAATATTAATTTATCTGACCAAGAAAGAAAACTAATGGAATCTTGGGATAAGCAAGACCCAATAGATGAATGGGAAATTGAGAAGAATAAAAGAATTGAGAATATTAAATAAGGGTTAGGAATAGTGGAAGATTTTCAAAATGAAATAATAGGCTTTATTGTTGTTGCTATTGTTGTGATAATGTTAGCTTTTTATGAATCAAAAATAAAAGAAAAAAATAAAGTAGATAAGAAATAACTCTTATCTACAGATAGTCTCACAAGGAATACCGTCTTTATCTCTATCTAGTCTTGATACTCCACACTCTCTTAGATAAAACATTGCTTCTTTACAACTTTTCATCTCTTTACACGTTTTTTTACCTTCACACTTGAATTCTTGCTTTACTTCTGTTTTTTGCTTTTTTGTTTCTGCTGAGAAAAGAGATAATGTAAGCGCAATTACTATTAGAATTTTATGCATAGAATAATCCTTTTCAATTGATTATAGCATTTTGATTGTTTATTTCTAATATTATGTTTGTAAAATGACTTTTCTTTAATTTTTGAAAAACAAAGCTAAAATTCGTATAATAACCAATTAAAAAGTAGTATTTTTTATTGGAGATGACATGACTCTGATAAAACTGATTTTGCATGTTGTTGTACATTTTAATTAATTTAATTTATTACAAAAACTTTTGATGAATTCCAAAAGATTATAAATTTAGTTTCAATTTTAAAAGAAAACAAAAGAGTCATGTCATTAGGTATTTTAGTAAACATAATATATTAAATTATATTGTTTAAACCACAGCACGTTGAATTATGTAATTTAAAAACCTTACTTTTCGGATATGCTCCAAAAATTAGATTTTATAAAACTTGTGTTTATAACTCATCTTTGTATCAATTTTTATATACATAGTATTTTAATATATGTAACAACAGGTTTATCCCGATATTGCTTTAATATACATACATAGATAATATACAGTAATCACTTAATATATACATAAAAATTATAGTAAAAAATCAAAATTGGTTGAAAAAATATTTTTAAAAGTTTTATATTTACATTATGTTAGAGTGTTTTGCTAATATTTCAATATAGACATTTTATATATTATTTATTTATTTTTTTAGGCTAACTTATATATAATGTATATTTAATAAATAGTTGTATATAAAAAATAAGGTAATAAATGAATAAAACAGAACTATCAATATCAAAAAATCTTGCTTCTTATGCAGTATATAAAGAATTATATGATTCTAAAAAAGATAATTATGATATTATTATTGAATTTATAAAAAGTTCAATTAAAACAAAAAAGTTATTGAGATTTACAGCACAAGATATATATTTAAATTTGAAAGAGGATTTTGATTTTGAAATTCCAGAATCAATAATTAGAACAGCTTTAAAAAGATTAAGAGCAGAAAAGTCAGAAGGTTACTATAGTATAAGCTATGATGCTAGTAGTGAAAATCTAATTGTGGATAATAAACAAGAAAAAATTATTGAAAACAATGAACACATAATTGCAAATTTATACTCATATATAGAAGGGAAGAATCATAAAACACTAATACAAAATGATAAGGATGAGATTTCACAAAGCTTTAGCTCATTTTTATTAAATGAGAATGGCTTTGAAAATAAATTTTATGAAGATATTAGTAGTTTTATAATATCAAATCAAAATAATTTAGAATTTAAAAAACAATTAAATATTATCAGAGAGGGTGTGATTTTATATTCAGGAGTGAGGTATGGCGAAATCACACAAAAAAGAAAAGAACTAGTTGATTATTTAGTAATTTATTTAGACACTGAAATATTATTTCATTTTGCAGGTTATAATGGAGAACTGTATAAAAGTTTATTTGAAGATTTTTATAAACTTGTAAAAGAAATAAATTCAAGCAATAGAAAAATATTTTTTAAATATTTTAAAACAACTGAAGATGAGATTAATGGATATTTTAAAAAAGCTGCATACCTTTTAGATAAACCAACCAAAATCGATCCTTCAAAAACAGCAATGAATAGCATTATTGAAGGATGTTCTAAAGGTAGTGATATTATTTCAAAAAAAACTAACTTTTTTAAATTATTAGAAACTTATAATATTGATATTGATACGACAGAAAACTACATAACAGATAATACTTATAAATACAACCTAATAAGTCAAGATTTATTACAAGATTTAGAAAAAAATACACCCTATGAAGAATATGAAATAAGTAATTCTTTAAATAAATTAAATTCTATTAATATATTAAGAGCAGAAAGATGTAACAATAGTTTTTACAATATTGGGTATATTTTACTTAGTGGAAATTCAAAAATTTTTAAAATTGCATGGAATCAATATCTCAAAACACAAGGAGAAGTACCTTTAGTTACGCATTTGGATTTTTTAATAAACAAATTTTGGTTAAAGCTAAATAAAGGATTTGGTAATACTAATTTTCCAAAAATATTTGACGTAATTACAAAAGCACAAATAGTATTATCAAACAATATTAATAATAATGTACATAAAAAATATTCTGAATTACAACAACTAGTACAAAATGGCAAAATAGATAAAGACGAAATTATTGATACAATTATTAATTTAAAATCTGAAGTTAAACAACCTGAAGAAATATCACAAGAGAGTTTGTCAGATATTTTAGATACATTAAGTATTAAAGATATTGAGAAATATAAATATGAAAAAGACAAATTTAAGAATAAAGCTGTTAAAAGTGAAGAAGAAAATGCAAAACTAAAAAATGATATTAAGTCAATAAGAGAATTAACAGAAGAACAAAAAAAAGAGTTACTAGAAAGTAAAAATAGTGAACTAGAAGCATTAAAAAAATTAAAAAAAATTGCAGATGAAAACTCTAGTAAACAAATTGATAGGTATAAAACTATTTGGGGTAGTTTAATTATCGGATATTATGTATGCTTTTTTATCTTTATTTATAACTTTGAGTGGAATATTATGGAGCAATGGGCATGGATATTTGGTGCATTTCCAATTGTTGCGTCTCTTCTATACACTATACTTTATGAAAGAAAATTTGATATTCTTAATCATTTATCTAACAAAAGGGAAAAATACATTCAAAGAGAATATAAAATATTGGAATTAAATGTTAACAAATTATCTCAATTAGAAATAGATGTACAAAATATACAACAAAATATAGCACTAAATAGGTAAACAAACGTTATATTAAAAAGATAATATTATGGCACGCAATAAAAATACTATAAATGGAATAATTGATAAATATGTGAACAAGAACGATTAAATGGAGGAGAGGTCAATTATTAAAATGAATTTAAAGGTACATTGAATATCGGTTATCAAGAAATATAATCAAATAAATGGGCTAAAAAGTATCCTGTACTGGTTATGGCAAGTGTGTACCTTTGGCAGAAAAATCAACTTTGGAAATATAGAAAATATTTGATTACCAAAATGCTTTACAAAATGCAAGAGAAGGTAAAAAACAAAAATTAATAGATATGTTTATGAGTTTAGCTAAAAATCCTATTAATAAAGATTTTGTGTATCGTATCCCGATTTTTAGGCTGTTTTATATATAATACCTATCTAATAAATAGTTAGAACATGGAAAGGAATAATAAAATGGAGTTACCAACTAGAGATGCAAAACATGTAACTGAGACTAGTTCTTATAAAATATTCTCTAGAAATATACCCAACCATTGGATTATTAGAGAAGTTAGTGAACGAGACTATGGAATTGATTGTTATATCGAGTTAGTAAACAATCAAAATCAAGTTACAGGTGAACTTATTTCAGTTCAACTAAAAGGTAAACAAAAAATAAAGTGGACGAAAGATGACTATTTTACTTTTTCAGGAATAAACATATCAACAACGAATTACTGGATGAAGTTTCCCACTCCAGTCTTTATATGTCTTGTTGACCTAGAAACTGAAGAGGTTTTTTATTCGTCAGTTAAAGAGTCAGTTAGAAAAAACTTCTATTCCTATATTAAACAGGATACATTTTCTTATAAGATTTACAAGAAAGATAAGCTTGAAGTTTCAACTTTAGAAAATTTTATATTTTCTTATTTTTCTGATAAACATTGGAAAAACTTAGATATAAATATAAATACATTTTTATCAAATTACGCACGTTATACAGATTTCATTAAAGAGAATACCGGTAGAGACTGTTTTATGGGAGTAGATATTGATAGAGTTCTATATCTTAAAGTGTTCTATGAAAATATACGCTTTTTATGTCTGCATTTTCAAATTGAGTGGAAATTAAAGTCAATTAGTGATTATTTTTCAGAAAGCCAGAAATCTTTTGGCGATGCTTATTATATTCATGAATATTATATCGATGAAATAGTGACAAAATTAGGGGAGCTACTTTCTCCAGTTTCACTAAAAATTAAAGATCATATAACCAATATTGAATCTGAGTATTGGCATATTATGGATTTACAGCTATACAATCTTGTAATAAATATTGATGATGATGGAAGTGTTCCTTCATTTATTTAAATGGAGGTTCTAACAAATCATTGGAAAGAAAAAAACAAGGTTGCACTACAGCTATTTAAGTTTTTACCTCATAAAGTTACTTGGGATAAAGATTTGAATAGACAAATGAAGATATCATCTTGTTTTTCAAATCAACCATCCCACAATCTCTAGTTTTTAGAACACTAAACATTTATTTATATTAGGAAAGATTATTTAGAAAGGTACATGGAAAAAAATAAACAATTAATTTGGTTGCAATAAACTGAAAAGAAGTTTGAAGCCTAATAGTTCTAATTATTATTGTTGAGTTCTATTTATTATTATAAATGACATTAGAAGCTAGTTTATGCGTAAACTCTTTTGTATAAGAAGAGGGTCTTCTTGTTCCTATTATAGATATTTTTCTTTTTTTTAGAAGTTCACAATTCCCAATATAAAAAATCTCATTAGGATACTTTTTCATAGATAATAATTCAGGAATTCTAAAATCAATAGTTCTAATCATAATAATCCAATTATAGGAAATAAAATTATTATAACTTATTTTTTATTAATGTGGTAATTTATTTACAAGAATAGGATCAACATCATTTAAAAGGTGTTTAGACTCTTTTAGTACTTTTAGTGTTATATCATATGGATGACCAATAGCAACTGCATATCCTTGCTTTTTTGCCAGTTCAATAGTTTTGATGAGTTGAGATTTTATATATTCGTAGCTTTTTTCATTGTCAAGAAATATATTTCTTGATATATAAGGAAGATTGTGTTTGTTTGCATACTTTTGTGCAACTGATTTTGCGCTTGTTTTACTATCAACAAATATAAAGTTGTATTTAACTAAAGCTTTAAATAATTTATCCATCGCTTCATCATTTTCAGTGAAAACTGAACCTGTATGATTATTTGTATATTTTGCATTTGTATACCAGTTTCTTAGTTGTTTTACTCTATTTTCAATAGTTTCATATGAATCAGTTATTTTTAGAGTATTAATTTCTTCACCTTTAAAAGCACTAGATGCTTGAAGAGGAAAGTGTATCATATAAAAAGATAGATTTTGAGCGACTTTTGCCGAATCCTTATGTGTTGGAGTTGGTGGTAAAAAAGCCATAGTTATTGGATAACCAATATTTAAAATTTTATTTTTTTGTGAATCACTAACTACATCATCTATTATTATTGCAATTTTTGGTTTATCTTTCTTATTATAAACATATGTATCTTTTTTTATTGGTGCTGCTTTTTCTTCAACTAAAGGAATATTTTCTTCACCTATTTCAGTTGTTTGCTCATACTCTTTTTTATTATCTTTAATCTCTTTTACTTTTTCAAGTATTTTATGGTTTATATCTATATCTTTTAAAAAAATATCATTTTCTTTTAATATATCTTTTTTTGAAATTTCAAGCTGAGTTAAAACTTCTTGCATAACTTCTTCATTTGTTACTTTTTGTTCTTGTAGTTTTATTTCTTCTTTAGAAGAGATTTCTTTTTGATTTATATAAAAATAACTAATAGTAGGAATTAGTAATAATAAAAGAGTTATTAAAAGAAAAATTTGTACTAGTTTTTTTCTCTTTAGATATCTTTGTAATAGTTTTTTTCTTAGTCGAATTTTTTTTAGATTCATTTAAGTAGTTTTATTTAAGGAAAAATTCCTTAAATAAATTTTTAGTTAGTTTCTTGATTTACTATTTTTTTAGAAGCAATCCAAGGCATCATATTTCTTAATTTAACACCTGTTTGTTCTAATAAAGAAGCTTTTGTATAAGCTCTTTCAGCATTCATTCTTGGGTAACCAGCTTGACCTTCTAAGATAAAGTCTTTAGCAAATACACCATTTTGGATCTCTTTTAAGATTTGTTTCATAGCAGCTCTTGACTCATCATTGATAACTCTAGGTCCTGATACATAATCTCCATACTCAGCTGTATTAGAAATAGAATATCTCATATCAGCAATTCCACCTTCATACATTAAGTCAACGATTAATTTTAATTCGTGTAAACACTCAAAGTATGCCATTTCTGGTTCATATCCAGCTTCAACTAAAGTTTCAAATCCAGCTTGAACTAATGCAGTTGCTCCACCACAAAGTACAGCTTGCTCTCCAAATAAATCTGTTTCAGTTTCATCTTTGAAAGTTGTTTCGATAATTCCAGTTCTTCCTCCACCAATTGCACTTGCATATGCTAACGCAACTTGTTTTGTATCACCGCTTGCATCTTGGTGAACTGCGATTAAATCAGGAATTCCTCCACCTTTTACGAACTCACTTCTTACTGTGTGTCCTGGAGCTTTTGGAGCGATCATCATAACATTTGTTTTTGAACAAGGAATAATTCTTTTATAGTGAATGTTAAATCCATGACCAAATGCTAAATATGCACCATCTTTCAAGTTTGGTTTGATTTCATTTGCATAGATATCAGCTTGATTTTCATCTGGTAATAAAATCATTACAACATCAGCAATTTTTGTAGCTTCTGCTACTGTTAAAACTTTGAAACCTTTAGCTTCAGCTTTTTTCCAAGAACTTCCATCTTTTCTTAATCCAACGATAACTTCAACTCCAGAATCTCTTAAGTTTTCAGCGTGTGCGTGTCCTTGTGAACCAAAACCAATCATTGCAACTTTTTTTGATTTGATTAAATCTATATTACAATCTTTGTCATAGAATACATTTATTGCCATTATTTTTTCCTCTAAATAATAAAAATTTCGCAGATTATACAAGAAACTATCTAAATATTTGATAACTTACTAGATTAAAGGGAAGAATATTGTAATATTAGCTGATTATAAAAAAGGATAAATTTTGTTAAAAGAACTATTTATAAAAATACAAACAAACTTTAAAGATTATACAAAAGAAGAGTTAATTGAAATAGAAAAATTTATTAAAGAAGAGATTGTTTTAAGAAATGCAAATAATGAATTTGAGTTAAATTCAAAGTACAAAATAGCAACTTTAAAAATAGAAAAAAACTTTGCTATTTTAGAAGATTTAGTAACTCCTTTAAAAAATATAAAAATAGAATTAGATGAATTAAATGGTGCTTTTGATGGAGACTTAGTAATTGCAAAAAGAGTATTTAATCCAAAAAGTAAAATAAAAGCAAAGATTATAAAAATTATTAGTAGTAAAAAAGCAGAAATTTTAGTATATGTAAAAGATAGAGCTTTTTACACAGTAAAAGAAAATATAAGAATTGAAAATAAAAAAGCTTTAACATTTAATGAAAATGATGTTTTAGTTGTTGACAACAAATCTTTTGAAGTTATTAAAAATGTCGGTAATATAAGTGATTCTAAAGTAGATGAATTTATATCATTGTACCTTTACAAAGAGCTTTATAGATTAGAAAAACTTGATTTTGAAATAGATGCAAAAATGGATGATAAAAATCAAAGGGTTGATTTAAGAGAACTTCCATTTTGTACAATTGACCCAAATAGTGCAAAAGATCATGATGATGCAATATATTTTGATAAAGATGAAAATATTTTATATGTTGCTATTGCAGATGTTTCATATTTTGTAAAAGAAGGAAGTGATTTAGACAAACTTGCTTTTAAAAAATCAACATCAATTTATCTTCCAAGTAGAGTTTTACCAATGCTTCCTCCAATTTTAAGTGAAGAGATGTGCTCTTTAAAAGAGGGATTAGATAGATACTCATTTGTTTTTAAACTTCATTTAGATTTAGAAAAATTAAGTGTAAAAAAAGCTGAACTTTTTGAAGCAGTTATAAATTCGCATAAAAATTTTTCTTATGGAAGAATTGATAGAGTAATTGAAGGACATTTGGATTTATATTCAAAACTTGATAAAGAAATTTTTGATTATTTAATTCCTTTATATGAAATTACAAAAAAGTTTAGAAAAAAAAGACTTGAAAAAGGTTATGATTTTAGAACTACTGAAAATAGGTTAAAATTAAGAAATAGTGAACTTGAATCAATAGAAGTAGAAACTTCAACAGCTTCTCATCAACTAATTGAAGAGTGTATGCTTTTAGCAAATATTGAAGCTAGTAAAAAAGTATCAAATATTGCAATTTTTAGAGTTCATGAAGAGCCCTCATTTAAAGCAATTTCAAAACTTGTTGATGATGTAAATATTTTAGGAGTAAATGTAAAACTTCAAAAAGATGTTCATGAAACTATAACTCATATTCAAAAAAGTGCAAAAACTTCTATGTTAAGTGCAGAAGTTGATGAACTTATTATTCAATCTCAAACTCAAGCAAAATATAGTTCAAAAAATTTAGGGCATTTTGGTCTAGGATTTTCTTCTTATTCACATTTTACATCTCCAATTAGAAGATATTCAGATTTAGTTTTACATAGGATTTTGAAAACAAAACAGACACCAAAAAATATAGATGAAATTTGTGAACACATATCTTTAAATGAAAGAAAAGTAGATCAACTTGTTTGGGATTTCGAAGATAGAAAATACGCAAGATGGGCTTATAAACATATAGGTGAAGAGTTAAAAGTAAAAGTAGTTGATATCGAAAAAGCAAAAGCTGTTTGTTATGAAAAAATAATAGGAATGAAAGTTATATTAGAAAACTATAAAGGACAGAAACTATTTTCTAAAATGAGAGTGAAAATAAAATCTGCCGATATAGTAACAAAAGTTATCGTGGCTAATATATTATAAAGTAGAACACTTATTAATAGAAGCTAAATAAGGTTCAACTTTTTCATTTGTTACATATTGCCCTATTAATTTCTCTTTTTCATTTATAAGAATTGGAGATACAAGGTTTATAATCGAGTGTTCAACTGGATTTTGAGCAACAACTGAAAAATAAATATTGAAATCTTCTCTTGAGTTAATTTTCAACTTTTCTAAAACGTCTTTATCAATTTGAAAATCAAATGATACTTTACTTAAACCATCAATATTCACAACAGAAATTCTAGTTTTATCATCTAAAACTAAAAAAGATATTAAATCATCTAATTTCTCAATTTTTAAAGTTTTGATATCTTCAAAACCTAAGATTGGAAGTACAACTTTATACATATAAAACCCCTTAGTAGTAATATTAAAAAATTATATTAAAAGTAAACTTAGGATATTATTTTATTATGTATAAAAATGAATTTGATAACTATTTAAAACAAAATAAAAAATTTAAAGTGTATATGTTTTATGGGCAATCTACTTTTTTGGTTGAACAATATTCTTTATCTATTGCACGAATGTTTGGACAAGATGATGAAATAGAAAAATTATATTTTGAAGAATATGATTTTAAATATGCAAAAGATAAATTGTTGCAATCATCACTTTTTTCTTCAAACAACATTTTATTTATTAAAATAGATAAAAAAATTCCTAAAAAAGAGTTAGATGTTTTAATAGAAGCTTGTAATGCAAATCCTGATAGCACTTTGGTTATTGCTTGTATGGGTGATAGTGATTTTAAAACTATGGAAACTAGCTTTTCATTAAAAACTAATAGTGCATGCGTTCGATTTTTTCAACCAACTGATTTAGAAGCAACAAAATTTTTGGAATATGAAGCAAAAATGCTTCAAATTCAATATGAAGTTAGTGCTTTAAACCATTTATATTTTATGCATAAAAATGATTTAGCATTATGTGTGAATGATTTAAAAAAATTAGCAATTTTAGATGAACTTATTACTATAAATATTGTTGATACTCATTGTTTTGGAATAGGAAGTGTAAATTTTGAAGATTTTTTATATGATTTACTAGCTGGAAAAGATATAAGCAGTGATTTATCATCGATTTTAGAAGAAGGAATGAATGAAGTGTTTTTATTAACTCAAGTAACTTCTTTTATTCAACAATTGTTTATGATTAGCTCTTATGCTAGAACTTTAGGGCAACCAAATCCAAAAGAAATTTTAGGATATATTCCACCAAAAAATATTTGGGAAAAAAAATCAAAACTTGCAATTAATATAAAACCAGAAGTTTTTCAAAATATGTTAGAGTATTTATTGGATATTGAACTAGATTTTAAAACTTCAAAAATCGAAAATCAGAATTTATATTTACAAGCAACTCTAAGAAAGTTTACAGCTTTATTTAGATAAAATCCAAAACTTTACAAAAAAAGAATCCTTGCTGATAATTAAAATAGGAAATGTAAAGAAAATCGGCACAATCTATAAGGAGAATTAATGTCAAAAATCAAACATTACGAAACAATGTTTATCTTAAAACCTACATTAACTGAAGAAGAAACTGTAGCGCAAATCGATGGAATAAAAGCTCTTATCGAAAAAAATGGTGGAGAAATCTCATCAACTGACAATGTTGGAATTAGAGAATTAGCTTATGAAATCGAAAAATGTAAAAGAGGTTACTACTATGTAATCTATTTTAAAGGTAACCCATCAGGAATTGCTGAAATCGAAAGAAATTATAGAAATAATGAAAATCTTATTAGATTTATTTTTATTAAATATGATACAAAAAAAGAGATCGCTTCTTGGACAAAAATGAGCGATGAGGCTGCTAAAAAAGCTACTAAGTAAATAATATATAGGAGCCTTAAATGTATAATAAAGTAATTATGGTTGGAAATTTAACAAGAGATATTGAGTTAAGATATTTACCTTCAGGTTCAGCTATTGCAAAATCTGCAATTGCTACGTCTTATAAATATAAGTCAGCAACTGGTGAACAAAAAGATGAGGTATGTTTTTTAGATTTCAATATTTTTGGAAGATCTGCTGAAGTTGCTAATCAATACTTAAAAAAAGGTTCTAAAGTATTATTAGAAGGAAGACTTGTTTTTGAACAATGGACTGCACAAGATGGATCTACAAGAAGTAGACACTCTTTAAGAGTTGATGCTATGAAGATGTTAGATTCAAAAGGTAGTTCTGAATTTGCTGGAGATGCCCAAGGTTATAGTCCTCAACAAGGAAGTTATAATCAACCAGCAAATCAATATGACGAGCCAACTTCTTTTGACAACAGTTATGGTGGTATGAATCAACAAAAACAAAAAGTTGAGCAAAGAATACCTGAAATTGATATAGACGAAGACGAAATACCGTTTTAGGAAAGGAAAATCAAATGGCTGAAAGAAGAAAATACGGAAAAAAATATTGTAAATATACTGAAATGAAAGTTGATTTCATTGATTATAAAAACACTGAGTTATTAAAATTATCTATGAGTGAAAGAGGTAAAATTATGCCTAGAAGACTTACTGGTAACTCTAAAAATGCTCAAGAAATGGTAGAAAAAGCAATCAAAAGAGCTAGACACATGGCTTTAGTTCCATATATTGTTGATACAAAAAATATCACAGATTCTGCATACGCAAGATCATTTTACTAAGATTTATTTCTAGTAAAGTAAAGGGAAGAAGTTTAACTTCTTCCCTTTTTTTATTGTACAAAGGTTTATAAATGTCAAATAATAATTTAAAAACTGCTTTAAAAATGCGTTTTGAGTATTATAATTTATATGAAGGCAAAGAAGAAAAATGGCATGAGAAATATAAAAATCATGATTTATATGAAGTAGTGGTAAAAAGTTTTAAATATGATTTTAAAGAGATAGGTGAAATGTTACCAAAACTTTTGAAAGAGTTTGAAAAAAACCTATAGTTTTTCCCAAACAGTTCCATTTACTGTATCCATAAGTGAAATATCCATAGCTGAAAGCTCATCTCTTAATTTGTCAGCTGTTTGAAAATCTTTAGCTTTTTTGGCTTCATTTCTTTTTAAAATTAAACTTTCTATTTTTTCTTTTGTTGATTCATCAATTCCAAATTGAAAATAAGCATAAGCATCGTTTCCACCAATTCCTAAAGCTTCTTCAATAAAATTAATATTTGAAATTAACTCTTTTTTTAGATTTTTATCTTTGGGATTTGAATCTAGTTTATCATTTGCACTATTTATCATTTCATCAATTACTGAAAGGGCAATTGAAGTGTTTATGTCATCATTTAAAGCATTTAAAATACCTTCTTTAAATTTTTTATTTACACTTGAATCTTCAACTCCATAAACTCTTTTTTTAAGCCTATAAATCTTATCAAGTCTTTTTTTAGAAGCGATTAAATCTTCTTCATTAAAACTCAAATCTGCTCTATAATGAGTACTCATTAGATAAAATCTAATTACTTCACCACTATATGATTTTAAAACATCTTTTAAGAAAAAAGAGTTACCTAAAGATTTACTCATTTTTTCACCATTTATATTTACAAAACCATTATGCATCCAATATTTTGCAAGGTTTTGTCCACTTGAACATCTTGTTTGTGCAGCTTCATTCTCATGGTGTGGAAAAAGTAAATCAGCTCCTCCAGCATGAATATCAATTTGATAAGGTGAATCTTTATATGCTAAATGTTTTTCTATCATTGCACTACAC
This sequence comes from Arcobacter lacus, assembly GCF_003063295.1. NCBI lineage: Bacteria > Pseudomonadati > Campylobacterota > Epsilonproteobacteria > Campylobacterales > Arcobacteraceae > Arcobacter > Arcobacter lacus. Next base: position 43,836 of record NZ_MUXF01000003.1, on the reverse strand, counting down.
TCTATATGCCAACCTGGACGACCTTTTCCAAATGGAGCATCAAAACTTACATCATTTACTTTTTCAAACTTCCATAAAGCAAAATCAGCAGAATTTCTTTTTTCTTGATTTTCTTCAACTCTTGCTTGAGAATTTTCGTCATTTGATTTATGTGATAAAGTTCCATATAAATTATCTTTTGAAGTATCAAAATATACACTATCACTTGTTTTATACGCTACATCTTTTGAAATCAAGTTTGAAATCATCTCTTTCATAATTTCAAGATTTTCAGTAGCTTTTGGTTCGATTGTATTATCTAATATATTTAAAGCTTTCATATCAGCTTTATAAGCATTTATATATTGATTTGTTATATCTTCTAATGTTTTCTTTGTTTCATACATTTTTTTGATGATTTTATCGTCAATATCCGTAAAATTTTTTGTCATAATTACTTCATAATCATTTGTTTTTAAAACTCTATGAAGTAAATCAAAGGCAATTGCACTTCTTGCATGACCTAAATGAGAATCATCATAAACAGTTGGTCCACAAACGTAGATTTTAACCTTTCCTTCTTGAATAGGTTTAAATTCTACTTTCTCTTTTTTTACTGAATCAAAGATATGTAAAGTATTCATTTTTTTACTTAAATAAGGCTTCTAGTGATGCAGTATCAGTTGTTTTTTCATCTACTTGAATATTAGTTTCATTGTTTAACGTAGGAGTTTTTGAACCAATTTCAATTAATTCAATATCATATTTTGTTAACATTGAAGCCAATCTGATATTTAAACCAGCTTTTCCAATAGCTTTTGATTTTTGATCACTTGGAATTGTAACTACTGCTTTCCCTTTTTCTCCATTTTCTGGATTTTTTTCAATTTTTACACTATGCACAATAGCAGGAGATAATGCTCTTGAAATAAACATTTCTGGAATTTCAGAGTATTCAACACAATCAATATTTTCTCCATTTAATTGTTTTGAAACCGAACCAATTCTAACTCCTTTTACTCCAACAACTGCACCAATTGGATCTATTTGTGCGTCAATTGTTGAAAGTGCAATTTTAGATCTAGTTCCAGGAATTCTTGCACTCGCTTCAATAGCAATTTTTTTATCTTTAAGTTCAGGAACTTCTAATACTAAAAGATTTTCTAAAAATTTAGGGCTAGTTCTTGAAATTTCAACTAATAAACCATTTGTTTTATCGATGTTTACACTTTTTACAACTGCTTTTACAACATCTCCAACTTTAAAGAACTCACCTTTTATTCTACTTTTTCTTTGTAAAATACCTTTTATTTCACCAATTTCAATATAAGTATTATCAGATTTATCAATTCTTGTAACTGTTCCTGAAATAGTTTTTCCTATTTTTTCCTTATATTTACCAACAATATTTTCTTCTACAAATCTTTGAAGTCTAAATTCAAAATTACTTAAAAGAATTGTTGCCGCATTTCTTCCCATATTTTCGAATTCTAATTCATAACTCATAAAATCACCAATATCTAAATCAGAGTTAATCTCTTTTGCTTCTTCTAAAGAGATATAGTTTTCTGGATTTATAGGCGTTCCTTCTTTTGTAAGTGACCCTTCTTTTAATCTATCATCATCTTTTGAAACAACTTCAATTTTTTGGAATAGTTCAAGTTTCTTATTTGCTCTATCAATATTTGCATCAAAAATTAAAGTTGTATCCACCATTCTTTGAGCAGTTTTTATTAAAGCTTCTTTTAGTGAGTTTTCAACATCATCAATTTTTAGACCTTTTTCATAAGCAATCGAATCTAAAATATCTATTATTTTATCCATTATTAATAACCTCTTTTTTGTGACATTGAAATGATTAGTTTGATTTTCAATGTAGTAATAGGATAATAGTATATCTAAAATAGCCTTTTATAGAAATTAAAGTAATTTTGGGGTAAAATGGAGGATTAATAATATAAAGAATAAAGGTTCATAAATGGAATTATTACTTGCAAGAAATGAGTTAAATGAAAAACCAAAAAAAGTGCAATTAGATAAAATTAAAGAGGATTTAGAAAAAGATGGTCAAAAAATTTTTTATTTTGACAAAGATAACTCTCATAAAGATATGATGGCTTTAGTAAGTGCTTTAGAAAAGAATGGATTAAACGTATATTTTAGAGAAGTAAGATATGGTTTGGCTGATGATGAATATATGTATGAGGTTCATGCACTTTAATATTTTAGTGTTATAAAATTATGAGTTCAAACAAAAAACTATTTATACAAACTTTAGGGTGTCAAATGAATGACACAGATAGTCAGCATATTCAAGCAGAGTTAGAAAAACATAAAGGTTATGTTGCTACACAAAATATTGAAGATGCTGATTTGATTATCATAAATACGTGTTCAGTTAGAGAAAAACCAGTTCAAAAACTTTTTTCTGAAATTGGACAGTTTAATAAAAAGAAAAAAGAAGGCGCAAAAATTGGTGTTTGTGGCTGTACAGCTTCACACTTAGGGCAAGATATTATAAAAAGAGCTCCTTATGTTGATTTTGTAGTTGGAGCTAGAAATATTTCAAAAATAAAAGATGTTGTTGATGTAAAAGGTGCAGTTGAAGTATCTATTGACAATGATGAATCAACTTATGAATTTTCAACTGCAAAAACAAATAAATATAGAGCAAGTGTAAATATCTCTGTTGGTTGTGACAAAAAGTGTACTTATTGTATTGTTCCAAGCACAAGGGGAGAAGAGATTTCTATCCCACCTGAAATGATAGTTGAACAAGTTCGTAAATCAGTTGAACAAGGTGCAGTTGAAGTTATGCTTTTAGGGCAAAATGTAAACTCTTATGGTAGAAGATTTAGTGATAAAAGAGAAAAATATACTTTTACTAAACTTTTACAAGATGTTTCAAAAATTGATGGTTTAGAAAGAATCAGATTTACTTCTCCTCACCCTTTACATATGGATGATGAGTTTATTGAAGAGTTTGCTAAAAATCCTAAAATTTCAAAATGTATTCATATGCCTTTACAAAGTGGTTCAACTTCTGTTTTAAAAGCTATGAAAAGAGGATATTCAAAAGAATGGTTTTTAAATAGAGCTAATAAGATGAGAGAACTTGTTCCAAACCTTAGAATTACAACTGATATTATCGTAGCATTTCCTGGTGAAACACAAGAAGATTTTCTTGATACTTTAGATGTTGTAGAACAAGTGAAATTTGATCAAATCTTTAATTTTAAATATTCACCAAGACCTGGAACTGAAGCTTTAAATTTAAAAGATAAAGAGCTTCCTGATGAGATTGGTAGTCAAAGATTGATTGATTTAATAGAATTACATAAAAGATATTTAGAAGAGTCTATGCCTAAATTAATTGGAGAAACTTTAAATATTTTAGTTGAAAGTCTTAAACCAAATGGTGAAGTAAGTGGATATACAGATAATTATCTACAAGTTTTTGCCAAAGGAAGTGATGAATTGCTTGGAAAATTTGTGAATGTAAAAATTACTGATGTAACAAGAACTTCGTTAAAAGGTGAAGTGGTAAATTAGAAATGTTTAGATATTTTAAATTAAATATTTTGCCACATTTACTTTACTACTTAGTAAAATTAATTTATGCGACAAATAAAAAAGTTTATCATCATCCAAAAAATGATAATAAAGAGGCAATGATTATTTGTATGTGGCATGGAGATTTGATGTCGCAACCATATAATTATTTTGCTTTTAGAAAAAATGGAATTGTAAAAGCGATGATTAGCCATAATAAAGATGGTGAGATTATTACAAAATTGGTATCTAATTTTAAAATTGGAGCAGTTCGTGGTTCAACTTCTAAAGGTGCTGCGAAAGTAATGATAAGTGCAATAAAAGAGCTAAAAGATGGAAATGATATAGCTATAACTCCAGATGGTCCAAGAGGTCCTAGATATAGTATAGCAGATGGAATAGTTGCTATTGCACAAAAAAGTGGAAAAAATATAGTTTGTTTTAATACAATTCCTACAAAATATTGGCAGTTCAACTCTTGGGATAAGTTTATTTTACCAAAGCCATTTGGAAAAATAGATTTTTATATTAGTGAACCATATGATATAAAAGATATGGAATTTGAAAAAGCAAAAGTGTTTATAAAAGAAAAAATGTTAATACACTCAATAGCATAAGTGAGATAAAATGTTTACAAAAGAGTCTTTATATATTAATGTCGTTAAATATAATAATCAGCTAAAACTTGAATACAAAAAATTAAGAAATGATGATGTTATAAAATCTGATAATTCAACTTTTTTAGTTGATAATGATATTTTGCCACAAAATATTGTTCAAAAAATAAATACACTGCAAAAAGAGGAAGATTTTACATATATTTCCACTCTTTTACTAAGTGATACAACAAAACTTGTTCCTAAAAATTTATCTTCTAAAATAAAAGATTGTGAAATTGTGGAGTTCAATAAAGATTATGATATTGTAGTACTTAAAACAACTTTATTTGAAACACAAAATTATTTTGGAAAAACAGGAATAGATTATATATATTCTGCCTTTCATATTATGAATATGCATATTGAAAAAAATAAATCAAAAAATGAGTTACTATTTTTTATTTATAATAATAAAGCTTTTATTTTAATTGTTGATAAACTTGGGAACATTGTTTATAATGAAACATTTGATTTATTGACTTTTGATTCTGTTAAAAGAACACATTTTTATGAAGATGATTTAGAAGGGCAAAAGCTTTTTGATGAACTTTATTTTTTAGAATTAACTCAAACAATACAAAAAATATTGGATGATTTTTATAGTAAACAAAAAGATGAAGTTTTTATACAAAAAGTATCTATTTTACATGTTTTAAAGATTTTAACAAAAGAACAATTATCACAGTTAAGCCAAGAATTATTACTGAAAGTAGATGATTATTCAGTAAATGTTGATGAAGAAATTTTTAAATTAGCAAAACAAAAAGATTCAAAAAATAGTTTTACAAAACATCGAAAAAAGAAAAAAAGAAAAGATCCAAGATATATATTTCTAATTATATTATTAACGCTTCTATCTTTAGGATTCTATAAAATATATTCAACTATTGATTTTAATCCAATTTTGAAAAAGTTAAATATCAAAACTAATAATCAAATAGCATTAGAAAGTTTACCAAATCATATAAATATAAATGATAAAATTGAAAAAAGGGTGAAAACTATTTTTAATTCAGTACCAAATAATGTAGCTATAAAAGAGATGCATATTGATGAAAATAATTTAGAATTAAAAGTTTTTTCTATTCAAGAAGAAAATTTAAATTTATTAAATCTAGCTTTAAACTCTTTATATGTAAATAATGAATCTAAAATTTTAACTCCTGAGTCTAAAACAAATTTCGATGCAGTTGTTGTATCGAAAAATGAGATAGAAATCAATACAGATTATGATAGTTTTACAAAAGAATATTTAACAGATGAGCAATTTAATATTGAAAGTGTAACTGAACAACTAAAGATATTAATGCCAGAAACTGCAATAGTTAAATATATTGAGACTATTGATGCAAAAAAAGTTGAAATTTTTAGTTATAAAGTTGCTATTTTAATAACTGAACCTAATGAGTTTTTTGAATTAATCAATAAGTTAAATGAAGAGTTATATTCAATAAATTTAAAATATCCAATTAGCTTTAAAAGAATAGATAATGGTATAGAAGTAGAGTTTAATTTGGAGTTTAATCAGTTAAAATAAAAGTTTGGTGTATTACCAAACTTTTAATTCATTATAAATACTATCTCTTTCAACTGGAATAAATCCAGAGTTTTTTATAAGTTCCACAAATTCATTTTGAGCAATTCCATTTGCACTTTTTGCACCTGCTGCACTTTGAATTGCTTCTTTTTCAATAGTTCCATCAACATCATTTGCTCCAAATTCTTGAGCAATTAAAGCAAGTTTAACAGTTGAAGTCGCCCAATAAGCTTTTATATTTGGAATATTATCAAGTAAAATTCTAGAAATTGCATAAGTTTTTAAAATTTCTTGTCCTGTTAAAGCTTCTTTAACTTTTAAATAATTGTTTTCTGTTTGATAAACAAGAGGAATGAAAGCATTAAATCCACCAGTTTCATCTTGTAAACTTCTTAATCTTAAAATATGGTCAATTCTATGCTCTCTACTTTCAATATGTCCAAAAAGCATAGTTGCATTACTTTTTCTTCCTTTTTGATGCCAAAGTTTATGAATTTCCAACCATTGTGCTGAAGTTACTTTTCCACCACAAATTCTTTTTCTCACTTTTTCATCAAAAATCTCAGCACCACCGCCAGGCATAGAATCAATACCATTTTCAATCATCATATCAATTATCTCTTGATATGACAGTTTATATTCAGTACTTAAAAAATGAATTTCAGCAGCTGTTAAAGCTTTTACATGAATATTTGGATAGTTTTCTTTTATCAATTTAAAAACATCCATATACCATTTTAAACCTGTATGTGGATTATGTGCTGAAACTATATGTACTTCTTTTATGTTGTTTTTTGAAGAATTTTTTACGATTTCAAGTATCTCTTCATGGCTCATTGTATATTGATGTGGATTTTTTCTACTTGCACTATAAGCACAAAATTGACAAACATCTTTACAAATATTTGTTGGGTTTATGTGTCTATTTATATTAAAGTAAGTTTTTTTACCATGCTTCTCAGTTCTAAGTCTATTTGCATATGATGCTAATGTAAAAAGATCTAAATCATATAATTTTATAGCATCTTCATATTCTAATCTTTCATTATTTTCTAGTTTTTCTATAATACTCATTTTTCCTACTTACAATCAAAATCTTTACTATATAAGTCATCTTTTTCTTTATGAAGAAAACCAATACAAGTTTGATTCAAATCATTATCAAAAAACTTAACTTTAAAAACATTACTTTTAAGTTTAGTTTGAATATCTTCTACACTTAGTTTATTTATAATTTTTAGCTCTTTAATATTTGTATGTCCCAAATCTGCCAAAATTTCAGTGAATCTTTCTTCTTTTAAAATAGTTTGTACAAGAAATATAGCAACTGCTATAATAACCATAACACAAATTATAATAACTGTTTTTCTAGGTAGTTTTCTTACTTCATAACTCATTACTTTACTCACTTAATGGTTTAAATGTACACTCTTCACCATCATAATACTCAATAGAACCATCTTCAATTTTATAATACCAACCATGAATTTGTAACTCACCATTTTTTACTCTATCTTCAATATATGGAAATGTTAGAAGGTTTTCCATTTGATAAACAATAGAGATTTTTTCAGTTGTTCTATATAAATTTTCTTCATCACTTTTATCTTGAAGTGCTAAAAGAGTGTATTCTTTTGCTTTTTTTCCTAATTCTAACCATTTTTTTACATTTACCATATTTGGAGAATCTTCTAAGTTTTGATATAAACTTTTACAAGCTCCACAGTGTGAATGTCCACAAACAATAATATGTTTTACATTTAATACATTTACTGCATACTCAATTGCAGCTGAACTACCATGATAATCATTGTCTGGATTATATGGTGGAACAAAATTTCCAACATTTCTTAGAATAAACATATCACCTGGTTTTGTATCAAGCATTAAATCAGGTGTTACTCTACTATCGCTACATCCTATGAATAAAACTTCAGGTTTTTGACCTGTTTTCACTAATTGTTTTAAATCTGTTTCATATTTAGAAAAGCTTGCTTCTCTAAATTTTTTATTACCTTTTATTAAATCATTTATTAACACTTTTAAATCCTTTAATTAAGTTACAAACTTCTATCAAATCATTTTTTTCTATATCAATTTTTGCAATTAATCTAATAATTGCATTTTTTACTGTTGGTTGCCTAATTGCACCCACCAAAAAACCTTTGTCTTTTAAAACTTTTTGGATTTCAATAACTTTTTTATTATCTCCAATAACTATTGGAATAATTAAACTTTGTGATTTTATACCCAAAATTTCGTAAATTATATTCAGATTTTCCTCAATTTTACTTTTTAAAATTCTTTTATTTTCAATAATATATTCTAAAGATTCTATTGCTAAAGCTGTATCAAATAAAGATGGAGCAGTTGAATAGATAATAGGTTTTGCTCTATTTACTAAAAATTCAATAATTTCTTTAGAAGCCAAAATATAAGCACCATAAGAACCATAGGCTTTGCCTAAAGTTCCCATTTTTATATGATAATTATTTGGTTTAATTTTATAATAATCAAATATACCTAAAAGATTTTCTCCTATTACGCCAGAACTATGTGCTTCATCTACTATTAAAAGAGCTTTGTATTTATTTGCTATTTCAAATATTTCAAAAGGAGCTAAATCGCCACCCATTGAATAAATACCTTCAATTGCAATAATTTTTCTTCCAATTCTTTTATTGTCTAAAATCTTTTTTTCTAAATCCAAAAAATCATTATGTTTAAAAATTACCACTTGATCTGGTTTTAGAAGTTTTGTAGCTAAAATACCACTTGCATGATACTCTTCATCAATAAATAAAGTATCATTTTTTCTAACAAGCGCTTCAATCATAGAAATATTTGCTAAAAAGCCAGAACCAACTGTAATTGCTGATTCAAAGCCATTTGCCATACAAAGATTATTTTCAAACTTTTTATGAATTTTGCTATAACCATTTACTAAAATTGATGCTTTGGGAGAAAAAGAGTGAAGATTTGAAATATTTTCATAGGCTTTTTGTAAAAGAGTTTTATTGGAAGATAAAGCTAAATAATCATTGGAAGCAAGATCGACTATATTTTCATCAAAAATCTCTCTTGTTCTAAAACGATTTGACTTTTTAATAGATTCTAATTCTTTTGAATACAAAAAATTCTCCATAAGTAATTACAAATAGTAACAAAAATTTACTAAAAAATAAGTAAATGAAATCTTTCTAATTTATTGCTATATTAATGCTATTAATTTTTATTATAATTCAAGCATACTAATTAAGTATAAGAAATTTGGCTAAAGGTGTTTTTGCGACCTTCACCTTTAGTCATGCTACATTGTAATATTTTCTAAAATTTCAATTTTTTCATCTACAACTATAATTACATCTATTGAATAAGAGATATTTAAATCTTTTTTTTGAATATAAAAATCAACACTTCTTTTTATTTTAGATAATTTCTGAGGAGTTATATTATTTATTGCAGTTTCATAATCGTTTGCAGATTTTACTTCGAAGAAATGGTAAATTTTATTTTTTTTTGCAATGATATCTATTTCACCAAGCTTTTTAGCATAAAAATTTTTTTCTATTATTTCAAAATTTAAATTTTGCAAAAAGGAAATTGCTTTTTTTTCAGCAATATTTCCTTTCTCTTTACTCATAAATCAACCACCACCAACAAAGTTAAGAAGTTCTATTGAGTCATTTTCTTCTGGAATAAAACTATTCCAATCTTGTTTTTTTATGATATTCATATTTACTGCTGCTGCCATTACTTTATTTTCAACTTTCAAATTTTTTATTATATCATTTAGAGTAAGACTACTTTCAAACTCTTTATTTTCACCATTTATTATAAGTTTCATAAATATTCACCTTTTAATATTTAAAATATATTGATTATACAAAGAGTTGCCTTATTTTCCTATCTACAAACATCAATAACTGATTCTTGATTTGGATATAAATATACTTCTACTCGTCTATTTAAAGCCATGTTAGCATCACTATTATTTAAAGCAACTGGTTTATCAAAAGAGCAACCTCTTGAAAATATTTGATTTGAAGCACCTGAATTATAAATAATATTACCTACATTAGTAGCTCTTTGTTCTGATAGAGTTTGATTATAAGCATGAGTTCCTCTACTATCTGTATGACCTACAACTTGAACTAAAGTATTTGGATATTTTTGTAAAACAGAGTTTATTTTAGATATTTTTGTTTGAGCACTATAAGTTGGATTTGCAGAATTTGTTTCAAACATCATATCATCTCTAAACATTATTTTTACATAGTTATCTGTATTTGAAACTATTAAATCTTGATTTGGATCTAAAACAGCTTGAGGGTTATTATTTACATTTGTATTTAAGCTTTGTGCAACCTCTTGTGCTTGTTTATCCATACTATAACCAATTGCTCCACCAATTGCTGCACCTGCAACTGCTCCAATAACTTTATTTCTTCCTTTATTTCCACCACCAACATTATTTCCTAAAACAATACCTGCTATTGCTCCAAGTGTTGTACCAATAATCGCATTTTGGTTATTATCATAAGTTTCATAACCAGTTTTTTGAGCACAACCAGCTAATAAACTAGCAATTAATGCAGATGATAATAAGAACTTAAAATTTATATATTTCATATTAAACCTTTTTTTAAATTTTCAAAATTTTAGCATACTAATTGTGTAAAAATTATAAATATGTTTTGTAATCTTAAAGTAATATAGTTTAGGTATAATTTGCCATATTTTTTCAAAGGAGAATTTATGAAAAAAAGAACAAAAATTTTAGCAACACTAGGCCCAGCAAGCCATACTGTAGAGATGATTGAAGGATTGATAAAAGCTGGTGCAAATATGTTTAGATTAAATTTTTCTCATGGAAGCCATGAATATCATTTAGAGACTTTAAATAATATTAAAACTGCTATGAAAAATACTGGAAAAACAGTTGGTATTTTACAAGATATTTCAGGACCGAAAGTAAGAATTGGAGATTTAAAAGAGCCATTTTCTTTAACAAGAGGAGATATCTTAACTTTCGTAAAAGATGAAATTATTGGATATAAAAAAGCTGATAAAGAATATGTTGTATCTATAAATTATCCAGATATTCTAGGCAAAATAAAAGTTGATGAATATATATATTTATATGATGGAATAATTAGAGCAAAAGTTATAAAAGCGGGAGATGAGGTACAAGCAAGAATTGAAAATAATGGTACATTATCTTCTAAAAAAGGTGTAAATTTTCCAAACACTGTAATTGATATTGATGTAATTACAAAAAAAGATGAAAAAGATATTGCTTGGGGAATTGAAAATGAAGTAGATTATTTTGCTATTTCATTTGTTCAAAATGCAAGAGATATGAGAAAAGCTAGAAGTCTTTTAAATGGTTATAAAGGAAAATTAATTGCAAAAATTGAAAAATTTGATGCAGTTGCAAATATCGATGAAATTATAGAATCAAGTGATGGATTGATGGTTGCAAGGGGAGATTTAGGAATTGAAGTTCCATATTATGATGTTCCAACTATTCAAAAAATGCTTATTAAAAAAGCAAATTTAAAAGGAATACCAGTTATTACAGCAACTCAAATGCTTTTATCAATGACTCAAAATGAAAGAGCTACAAGAGCAGAAATTTCTGATGTTGCTAATGCTGTTTTAGATGGAACTGATGTAGTAATGTTAAGTGAAGAGAGTGCAGTTGGAGAAGATCCAATAAATGTTGTTGATACAATGCATAATATTATTGCAAAAACAGAAGGAATCTATGATTATGACAAACAATATAAAATGTCATATTTAGATGAATTTGATGTTATTCAAGCAACAGTTACAAAACTTGCAGATGATTTAGGAGCAGATGGAATCTTGGCACTTACAAGTTCAGGAAAATCAGCTATTAAAATGTCAAGATATAGACCAAAATCTCCAATTTTTACATTTACACATAAGAAAAAAGTGCTTAACTCTTTAACTGCTGTTTGGGGAATAGAACCAGTTGCTGTGATAAAAGAAGCACAAGCATCTAAAATGTTTCAAAAAATGTTAAGAACACTTGATGAAAAAGGCATTTTAAATAGAAAAGGTATTTATGTAGCTACTGTTGGTTATCCAGTTGGAATGCCAGGAAGTACAAATACTATTAAAATTTTAACTCCAAGTGAAATAGAATATTATTTTAACTTTGAAGAGAATAGAAAAAAAGAGAAAGAAGAGAAAAAATCTAAATAAAAAGAGAGATTTCTCTTTTTATTTTTTGATTTTATCAAGTGCAGTTTGAAGTCTTTTAAATCCTTCATCAATTTCTGCTTTTGAGATAGTTAAAGCTGGTAGAAATCTTAAAGTATTATTTCCAGACTTAAGCACCATAACTCCACAATCAAATGCAGTTTTGATTAAAAGAGCTAAAGTATCACCATCTTTTACTCTTAATCCTCTCATAAGTCCTAAACCAACATGAGTTACAAAAATATCTTTATTATTTTCATAAAGTTCATCTAATTTTTTTGTGAAGTGAATAATAGTTTCATCTAATTTTCCACTATCTTTTAACTCTTCTAAAATATCTAAAACTTCAAGTCCTGTTGATGTAACAAGATAGTTTCCTCCAAAAGTACTTCCATGGTCACCAGCACTCCAAATATCTTTGTGAGTTGTTAAAACTGCACCTATTGGAACACCACCACCTAAACCTTTTGCTAAAGTTATAATATCTGGCTCAATTTCATAAAGGTTAGAAGCTAAGAACTCTCCTGTTCTAAAAATCCCTGTTTGAACTTCATCAACTATCAGTAAAATATTATTATCTTTTAGAAATTTTGCTAACTCTTGAATTTTATCTTTTGGAAATGGAAAAACTCCACCTTCTCCTTGTACAAGTTCTATCATAACTGCAACTGTTTCATCATCAATTGCATTGTAAACATCATCAATAGCATTAAATGAAAAACCTTCTGGATAAGGAGCAAATTTACTTTGATGAAATGAACTTTGTCCCGTTGCTTTAACTGTTGTTATTGTTCTTCCATGGAAAGAATTTTCTAAAGTTATGATTTTATATTTTTTATTTTCAAATTTTGTTTCACCATAAGTTCTAGCTATTTTAATTGCACCTTCATTTGCTTCTGCACCACTATTTGAAAAAAATGTTCTTACATCATAACCACTTAATTCTTTTATCTTTTTTGCTAATTTTGCTTGTGGTTCTATTGCATATAAATTTGAAGTGTGAGTTAGATTTGATACTTGTTCAAAGATTTTTTGAGCAACTTTTTTGTTCCCATGACCAACACTAACTACTCCAATTCCTGAAGTAAAATCTATATAATCTTTATTATTATCATCAAATAAAGTTGCATTTATACCTTTTTTAAAATTTACATAATTTCTTGCATAAGTATGAAGTACATACTCTTTGTCCATTTGTTCTAAATTTTCCATATTATCTTTCCTAATTTATTATTATTTTTGTGAAATTATATCTATAAAAGAGTTAAAAAATTACTCAATTACAGCCTCTCTGTAATATCTGTTTAAATCAAATAATCCATATTCTAAAGGATCTGATTTTTTAAATTCATTGCTAAACCAATCAAAAACTGTCCAAAACTCTGGATTAGCCCTATTTATTACATAATCTTTGATTTTTTCTTTACCTTCTATATGTTTTGAATAATTTTTCATTAAATCAAAAAAATCACCTAAATCATCTTGTTTTACAACAGCAAACATATTTGGATAAGAACTAATAAATCCCTCAACAAAATCTATATCATCTTTTGAAGGATCTAATCTTGAATCTTCATCAAACATCAAAGCAACATTTTTATGCCACCTGTTAATTACCATTGAATATATTAGATTTTCTCCATTATTCATCATTATTTTTATTAAAATTACATTTGCATCTTTTTGTGTAAAGTGTTTTATAACATCAACACTATTTGGAGTAGCCAGAGATTTTAGTGTTTCTTCAATCTCTTTTTTTGTGTTATAAACTTTTTTAATTGGTGTTGGTTTATACCAATTTTCTAAAAAGTTTATAGAATCTCTTTTTGTATTTGTATAATCTAATACCATATTTGCAAATTCATATTTATAATCAGTTGAATAATATTTTATATTTGTTTCATTGTTTGAAGGTGTGTAAACTGTAAGATATTGTGCCAACCAACCTTCATACCAAGAGTTAAAATAGTTTAATCTACTTTTTTGAGGTAAAAATTCTAAAAAATTACTTTCACCTTCAACTCTTAATCTATCCATATGCGTTCGTACTAATAACTGATGAGCAGTATTTCCAAATACATCAAATCCAGCAACAAGAGAATAATAAATTCGCTCTAAAAGTGGGAAGTCAATTACCCAAAGAGTTTTTGGAATACTTCCTAATGCTCCATAATGAAGTGATGCTGAATCAAAATGTCTATATACAGTTAAAATAGAGTCATTTTTTTCACTTTTTCTTATATATTCAAGTTTCATTCCATCAGGATAATATTTTTTATAGATTTTTGCTCTATACTCTTCATACTTTTTCGTATCAACTTCTCTTCCTAGATTTTTAAAAGTTTCATAAAGGCTAGGATCTTCTCCTAATTGATTTGGAATACTAAGTGCTTTTAAATTATCTTTTAAAAAATTTTTATCTTTTACACTTAGATCATAATTTGGGTCTAAAAACATTACCCAAAAGTGATCTTGTATAACATTGAGTGCAATTTGTCCTTTGCAAACAGGTCCTTTAATAAAAGTATTGATTATAAAATATATATCTTCAAGTAAAAACTTATATCTACTACTTGGTGGAATTTGTTTGAATACTTCAAGAGCATTTGGAGCTAAACTTACATCATAAGATGGAATATATGGCTCTTCTTCCCAAAGAGGTTTTATAAAAATATCATTATAGAATTTCAATTTTTCATCATTTATTTTATAAATCATATGGGTTTTATGGACTATTGTTGATTCAATTTTTTGTAATCTATAATAAAATGGTTCTTTTACTTCATCATAAGGAAATCTTGTAGGAATTATTTTAGGTTTTTGTCCTGTTGGTGTACTTGAACGAATAAGTTCAAAGAAATTTCCACTTTTTTCATCAAAATAAATATGCGCTAAAAATAGGTGTTCATATATATATCTTGCAGTTACTTTATGTTTTATATCAGAAGTATTTAAAAAATCTTCAAATTTTTTAATTTGAGCATTTTCAAAAGCTGTAAAAACTCCTTTTTTTGTATCATCAATAGCACCACTATCAAGCCAAGTCATCAAAAGATTATATTCATCTTTTTGTAAGGCTGGAAAACCATACGGCATACCTTTATGAGGATTATCATCAAAAAATTCTTCTAATTCATCTTTATTTTTTACACAAGTTAGTTCGTCAGTTTCAGGTGAATATGCTCCCAAATTTAAAGGATTAACTTCTTTTTGAAAAAGATATTGCATCATAATAGAAGCATTTGATTCTTCTAATTTATCAACCATTGAATTAAAACCTTTTTTTCTCCAACTAGAAGTATTTAGTGCATCAACAAAAAGTCTAGTTGGGTTTGCAGCATTTATTCTATTTGCATAAACATCAACTTTTGAACTTCCTCTATCAAGTCCATCAAAAGAATCAAGTTTTAACTGACAAGGTGAGTTATAACATGAGTGACAAGATACACATCTACTATCTAAAATAGGTTTTATATCTTTTGAAAAAGATATTTTTTTATCTACCTTATCATACTTTACTGGTTCTAAAGGCTTTACAGAACAAGCTACAAAAAATAGTGAAAAAATAAAAATAAGTACAATTTGAAATTTCATAAAAAATCCTAGAAGTATTAGTAATATTCATTATACAAAAAATTTTTTTTTAAAGTGCTTTTTGATAATATCCAAACTAAAATTAAAGGAAAAATATGCAACATCTTATCAGAACTTCAGATTTTACAAAAGAGGAAATTTTAGATATTTTTAAAGATGCAAGAGGTTTTTTAGATTTTAAACCTTGCGAAATCTTAAAAGGTAAAATTATAGTAACTTTGTTTTTTGAAAACTCAACAAGAACAAGAAGTTCATTTGAAATTGCAGCAAAAAGATTGGGAGCTGAAATTGTAAACCTTGATGTTGGAACTTCATCAACTAAAAAAGGTGAAACAATGTATGATACAGTTGCAAATATAAACGCGATGGGACCAGATGCTATTGTTATTCGACATAGTGAATGTGGATTACCTGAAAGTTTAATTGGTTATGTTGATTGTCCTATTATAAATGCAGGTGATGGAAGACATTCTCATCCAACACAAGCTTTTTTAGATTTATTTACAATTTATGAACATTTTAATGGACAAACTGAAGGTAAAAAAATAGCAATTGTTGGAGATGTTAGAAACTCAAGAGTTGCAGGAAGTAATAGAAGACTTTTACCTAGATTTGGAATAGATGTAAATTTAGTTGCTCCTGATTGTTTTAAATATGAAGGAGATGAATTTAAACAATTTAACACAATAGCAGAAGTAATTGATGATATGGATGTTGTTATGAGTTTAAGAAGTCAATTAGAAAGACATAACATAACTTATTTTGAATCTTTACAAGAGTATGCAAAAGATTTTTGTATAACACCTGAATTAATGGAAGGAAGAAATTTCTTACTTTTACATCCAGGACCAGTTAATAGAAATATTGATATTAGTGATGAAGTTTTAAAAGATCCAAGATGTAAAGTTTTAGAGCAAGTTAGAAATGGAGTTGCAGTAAGAGCAGCAATACTTAAAAAGTTAATTTTAAATAATAAAAATTGAATAAAAAGATAATAGAAGAGCAGATAAATAAATTTGGCTTTGAAAAAGAGCCATTTTTATTTTTAATCTCTTATGATTTTAAAAAATTCTATATAGAAAAACTCTCAAACCTTTCGAATCAAATCAAATATGAAATAAATCAAAAAGAGACAAAAAGTAATAAAAGAGTAGATTTGGAAAAATTTCCTATAACTTTTGAAGAGTATAAAAAAAAGTTTGATGTTTTACAAGAAGAGATAAAAGAAGGTAATAGTTATCTTTTAAATCTTACAGCAAAAACGAAAATTAGAACAGCACTTAATTTAGAAGAGATTTACAAAAATACAAAAAGTATGTTTAAATTAAAAGTTCATATTAAAGATGAGAATTTTGTATGTTTTAGTCCTGAAAAATTTGTAGAGATAAAAAATAGTAAAATTTTTACTTATCCTATGAAAGGAACTATTGATGCAAATATAAAAGATGCAAAAATAAAGATCTTAGAAAATCAAAAAGAGTTAGCAGAACATACAATGGTTGTTGATTTACTCAGAAATGATTTAGGAATAATTGGTTCAAATGTAAAAGTTGAAGATTTTAGATATGTGGATATTATAAATGCAGGAAATAAAGAACTTTTACAAGTAAGTTCAAAAATCTCTGCAACTTTACAATCAAATTGGCTTGAAACTTTGGGCACAACTATGATTTCACTTCTTCCAGCAGGAAGTATAACAGGAACACCAAAGAAAAAAACAGTTGAAATTTTGGAAAATGTAGAGAAGTATGAAAGAGAGTTTTATACTGGAATTTTTGGAATATTTGATGGAAATGATTTTGATAGTTATGTTTTAATAAGATATATTGAAGAAAAAAATGGTGAATTATTTTATAAAAGTGGTGGTGGAATAACTTGTGATAGTGATGTTTTTTTAGAATATGAAGAACTTCTTGATAAGATTTATTTACCATTTTAAAAGGAACAATATGCAGTATTTTGAAACAATCAAATGTGAAGATTTTGAAGTTTTTAATTTAGATTACCATCAAAAAAGAGTTGCAAATACAATAGGTTTAAATATAAATCTACAAGAGTATATTAATCCAATTTCAGAAGAATTATTAAGATGTAAACTTATTTATGATGAAAATGGAGTTGTTGATGTTTTATATTTTTCTTATAAAAAAAGAGAGATAAAAAGCTTTAAAATCATTTCTGATAATGAAATAGAATATTCAAAAAAATATTTAAATAGAGCAAAACTAGATGAGTTATATGAAAAAAGAGATGATTGTGATGAGGTAATTATTATAAAAAATGAGATAGTTACAGATACAACAATTGCAAATATTGCTATATTTTACGAAAATTCTTGGATTACTTCAAAAAATTGTTTATTGGGTGGGACTACAAGAGCAAGATTGCTTGAAGAAAAAAAATTAATTGAAAAAGATATAACTTTGGATATGTTAAAAAATGCTTCAAAAGTTGCTTTAATGAATGCAATGATAGGTTTTGATGAAATAAAAGATTTTAAAATTAAAGAAGAGATTTAACTCTTCTTTAAAAAGCAAGTAAGAAGTACAATTTTTACTCCGTTTACTCTTCCTTCTATTTGTTCAGGATTTGAAGTTAGCGAGATATTTCTAACTGCAGTTCCTCTTTTTGCAGTAAATCCAGCACCTTTTACTTCTAAATCTTTGATGATTGTAACTGTATCACCAGCTTGTAAAATAACACCGTTTGAGTCTTTATGAACTATTGAATCATCAATAGCTGAAATACCAGCATCTGCCCAAGCTTTTTCCTCATCTTCTAAATACATCATATCAAGTGAATCTTGATTTCCAAGTTTTTTTAGCATTCTATATGTTGCTACTTTTACTGCTGGAATTTCGCTCCACATTGAATCATTTAAACAAAACCAATGATTAGCATCTATTTTAGAATCATCTTCAAATTGTTCTTTGCATTTAGCGCACAAAAGTACACATTGTTCAGCACTTCCATCGCTTGGTGAGATTTCATATACACTTAAATCATTAGGAGATTTACAAAGTTCACATGAAGACTCACTTCTATTTATTAGTTCTTGTTCTATGCTCATAATCACCTCTTTTTAAAAAATAAGCCTCGATTATATCACAATTAGTTATAATCCCTTATGAAATATTTAAGCCATTATCCAAAGCATCTGCAAGAGCAAGTTCAAAGTTTGTGTGAAAAAAATCAACTAACTTCTTATATAAAATCGAAATATCCAAATTCTCATTCTTATACAAGTGATAAAGCTTTATATGATTATGTAATGGATTTTAAAAATGAGTATTTTAAAAAATATCAAATCTCAAAAGTATTATATGATGGGAAAATAAATGTCATAAACAATGCACTTGGAATGCACACATTTGTTTCAAGAGTTCAAGGTGGAAAATTAAAATCAAAAAATGAAATAAGAGTTGCAACTATTTTTAAAAATATGCCTGAAGAGTTTTTAAAAATGATTGTTGTTCACGAATTATCTCATTTTAAAGAAAAAGAGCACAATAAAAGTTTTTATGATATGTGCTGTTATATGATGCCAAATTATCATCAAATGGAGTTTGATCTGAGAGTTTATTTAACACACATTGATAAGTTTGGAAAGATTTATTAAACTAAAAGGTATAAATAATAATGGAATTTACAGTTGAGATATTTTTGCTTCTTTTTTTTGTAGCTTTTATAGCAGGATTAATTGATACTATTGCTGGTGGCGGTGGATTATTAACTATACCTACACTTTTATATGTTGGAATACCACCTGCTACTGCACTTGCAACAAATAAACTTCAAGCAACTTTTGGTTCATTTACAGCAGCAATGTATTTTATAAGAAAAAAAATGGTTAATATCAAAGAGATAAAATTGATGCTTATACTTACTTTTTTAGGAGCTATTTTAGGTGTATTTACTCTTTTACAAATTGATGCTTTTATTTTAAAACAAGTTATTCCAATTTTACTTATAATAATTGGATTTTATTTTTTATTTTCTCCTAGTGTTGGAGCAATTGATAAAGAAAAACGAATTTCAATTATAGTTTTTAGTTTTACATTAGCTTTTGGTGTAGGTTTTTATGATGGTTTTTTTGGTCCAGCAACTGGTTCATTTTTTGCAATAGGATTTATAGCTTTATTAGGATTTAATTTAACAAAAGCAACAGCACATGCAAAGGTATTAAATTTTGTTAGTAATATATCTTCTTTGTGCTTTTTTATGTTTTTTGGCAAAATTTATTGGAGTATTGGATTATGTATGGGAGTTGGACAAATATGTGGAGCTTTAATAGGTGCAAGATTAGTTCTTAAAAATGGACAAAAGATTATTCGACCAATTATTGTTATTATTAGTTTTGCAATTTCTATTAAACTATTCTTCTCATAAATTGATTTAAATCATTAAAATAGAGTAGTTTTTTCATTAATATAACTTTTCAATTTAAAAAAAAGTTATAAAATGAAAAGATTTTTTAAACAATTTAAAAAAATAAACTCTGAAAATTTAGATAAGTCAAATATGCTTTGGTCATGGATTGGCTCATTTTTAGGAATTTTTGCAATTTCATATTTTCATAAAAATTTTTTAGATGATACAGATTTGACTTTAGTTTTAGGTTCATTTGGTGCAAGTGCTGTTTTAATTTATGGAGCAGTTAATTCGCCTCTTGCTCAGCCTAAAAATTTAATTGGTGGACATATTATTTCAGCTATTATTGGAGTTATATCTTTTAAATTATTTTCTCAAAATATGTTTTTTGCAACTGCTTTTGCTGTTTCAACTTCAATTTTAGTTATGCAATTAACTCTTACTTTGCATCCACCAGGTGGAGCAACAGCATTAATCGCAGTAATTGGAAGTGAACAAATACATGAATTAGGATTTTTTTATGTTTTGATTCCTGTTACTTCAGGAGCTTTTATTTTATTAATTATTGCGATGATAGTAAATAATATACCAAATAACAGAGCTTATCCAGAATCACTTAAAATATTTCTAGATAAGCATTTTAGTAGGAAAAAGTAGTCTTAATAAAGTACAACTTTTATACTATCTAAGCCTTTGTAATTTGCAAATTCATCAATCAAATTTGCAAGTTGTAAAACATCACTATTTCTCATTCTAATACAGCCAGCAGACTCTTTTGTCCCAATTGTTTTTTCATTTAAAGTCCCATGGATTCTATATGTACTTTTACCATCAACTATATGAGTAAGGTTTATTTTTGCTGCCCCCATATAGTTATATTTATGACCAGAAGGAACAACTTTTGGCAAAATTATCCCTTTTTTTTCAAAACTTTTTAAAGTATCTTCTGTTGGATACCAAACAGGATCCAATGAAACTTGAGAAATTTTACCAACACCAAATGGTTTTTTTACACTATCTTTTCCTGTTGAAACAATATAAGTTTGTATATCTTTTAAATGATTATTAATTTTTGCTTTTACTTTCATAATATTTGTAGCTGAATCAACTTCTATAATCATTTGTTGAAAATTTTGAACATTTGTTAAATCATTATTTATAGGTTTTATAACTTTTTTTTCATGACTTTTTGTAGGATGTTCTATTTTATTTGCTTTATCAAATTCATCCATACTTATTTGTTTTAATTCTTCTTTATCATTTTCATCTAAGGTATTATCATCTTCTCCAGAATCGTCAATATTGTTTTGATTTGATACTTCTTGAGTTTGTTTTATCTCTTTTTTTTCTACTGGTTTATTTTCATTATAAGGATAAAATCCAACTAGTTCCAAATTATCAGGTATTGCAGATACAAGAGGAATTAGTGATTCTTGATTCTGAACTTTTTTAGGTTCTTTTTTCATCTCTTCTTGTTTTACTACAATCTCTTTTATTTCTGATTTAATATTTTGAGTTGGTTGTTCATTTACATCAATATATAGTTTTCTTTTATTTATCTGTTTTACAATTTTTTCATCAATTTGTTTTATAAAAGGATTTTGTTGTTTTACATAAGCTGAAGCATTTTTTATCGTAACTTTTGCTATTTCTTTATCTTCATAAATATTTAAGTATGTATGAAATTTATTATTCTCTTTTACAATAAAAACATCACCAATTGTTTTTTCAAAAATATTCTTTTTACAAGCTAAAGCATTTTCCAAATTTGAAGTTGTACAAACAGATATCGTATATTTTTCATCTTGTGCATATCCCAACAAAACGTAAAAAATAGGTAACATAAATAGAATTTTTTTAAACATAGTTTTCTTTCTTTAAAAATTTTTCGTATTTTACTCTTAAATTGATATAAATTTATTTATATAGGCAAATTATGTTAGAATAAATCCAATTTTAAAATTTATAAGGATTATTTATGTTTATAGAAGATGATTTTATTGAACTAAATTCAAAATTTTATACGACTTGTAAACCAACTTCAAGAATTGTAACTTTACTTAGTGTTCCAATCGTACTTTTTATAGCAGTTTTACTTTGTTACATAGGAATTTTTCCTTTAAATGTAGAAATTCATAGTGTGATTTTAATTGGAATTATACTTTTTATTTATCTATTTTTTGTAAAACATAATGCCTATTATGTTTCTTGCAAGTTTAAAACTCAATATGAAGATTTAGCATATAATTTAAAAGAGTATATAAATAACAATCTTTTAACTATTGGTGAAACAACAAAAGCAAATGGAAGTGTTGATGATTTTTTACAAGATTATACAAGCAATATTAGAAATACAAATTTATCAACTATTGCAAGTGGAATTTTCCCAACATTAGGGATTTTAGGAACATTTATTTCTATTGCTTTATCTATGCCAGATTTTACAGCTGGAACAACACAAGCTTTAGAGTCTGAAATTACAGTTTTACTTGGTGGTGTAGGAACGGCTTTTTATGTTTCTATTTATGGGATTTTTTTATCTATTTGGTGGATATTTTTTGAGAAATTTGGAATGAGTAGATTTGACCATGATAGTTTTGTAATAAAAGAGAGTACAAAAAGTTTCTTTTGGACAAGAATAGATATTGAATCAATTCATATAAAAAGTAATTTAGACAACTTTACAAAAATGAGTAATGTATTCAATCAACTAACATCAAGTGATATTTTAGAAACAATCAATAATTCAATAGAAAGAAGATTTAAAGCTTTAGATGAATTATTAAATAAAGAGTTGATTTTATCTTCAAAACTTGATGAAAATATACAAATGTTAAATAGCATGTCAAAAGATATAAGTTCTACACTAAATAGTTTTGAAAAACAAAAAAATCTATATACTTTAAGTGCAGAGTTATTAAATGCAAATATTATAAAACTAAACTCTCATATGGATAATTTAAGTAGTGAAAATCTAAAATCGATATATACAAATATTGTAAAAAGTATTGAAACTATGAAAAATGATATGGAAAAAATTGAGTGGAAGTTTAAAAAAGAGATTGATGAATATGATGAAAAAATAACACATAAATTACAAAATTCATTAGAACTGATTGATGTTGAAACATCAAAAATTGTAAAAGATTTGAGTGAATTTAAAGAGTTATCAAAGTAGTAAAAAATGTATAAAAAAAATCAAAACAATGATGAAAACTTTTGGATATCTTATGCTGATTTAATGGCAGGATTACTTTTTGTTTTTATTTTAGTAATTGGAGCTATTGTAATAAAATATGTTTATGCTCAAAATAGTTTGGAAAGTAGTGAAGAAGCAAAATCTCAACTTTTTTATGAATTGGCAAAAACAAAAAATCTATATGAAACAACAAAAGATGAACTAGATAAAGCAAAAAATGAGATAAATTTAAAACTTAGTGAAATAGAAAAATTAAAAGCTTTATTATTAGAATATGAGCTTAATTCTAAAGATGAAAAAGATAAAAATGAAAAACTAGCTTTAGAGCTTAGTGACAAAACAAATTTGATTAGTTTAAAAGATGATGAGTTAAAACTTCTTGCTGATAAACTTTTGGTGCTTACACAAGTTCATCAAAAAATGGTTGAAGAGTTTGATATAGCAAAACTAAAAATCAAAACTTTAACTGGTATAAAATTAAACGTTATATCAAAACTTAGAGAAAAACTTGGAAAATCTATAAACATAGATGAAAAAAGTGGTGCAATTAAATTTTCTTCAAATATTTTATTTGACCAAAACTCTTATATATTAAAAGAAGAATCAAAAAAAGAATTAAGTACAGTTTTAAGACAGTATTTAAATACTTTACTTGATGATAAAGAGATAAAAAAATATATAGAAAGTATTACTATTGAAGGTCATACAAATAGTGATGGAACTTATTTGAGTAATTTACAACTATCTCAACAAAGAGCACTTGCCGTTATGCAGTTTTTATATGAGTCAAATATTATTGATAAAAAACTTTTAGGAACTTATGTAAATTCTAGTGGGAGAAGTTCTGCTGATTTGATTTTAAAAGATGGGGTTGAAGATAAAGATGCTTCAAGAAGAATAGAGATTAAATTTACTATAAAAAATGAAGAAGCTATGAAAGAGATTCAAAATTTTTTAGGTGAGAAAAAAGAGTGAAAGAGTATCTTTATAAACCAACAAATCTTGAAGAGTTATCAAAAGATATAAGTTCAAAGCTTGAAAAAAAGAAATTATCTTTTTTTCAAAAGCTTTTTAGATTTTTCTTTAGAAGATAAAATAATTTATAAAAAAAGTAAGGAAGAAATTACAAGTTAATTTCTAGTAAATTTATTATTTAAGTAATTTTAATATAGTATTTAAACTCTTTATATTAAAAGGATATTTGTGAATAAACTTCTAAAATTTACTGAGCACCCAATTTTATCTGGAATTATAGTTTTAATGATAGGTGGTGGAAGTATTAGTTTAACAGGATTTGATGTATTTTGGCAATATATAAAAACTGTCTTTAATTATTCTATTGATGGAATACTTTTTATTCTATTATATGAAGTTTCAATATGGAAATTAATTATAGTTTTTATTTTATTAATAATATGTTTATTGATATATGTAAAATCACAAAGAAATTTACTTAATGAAGAATTAACCGAATTAGAGATTAAGATACTTAAAATTTTTGATCAAGAAATAAATTTTTGTAGAGAAATTGATATCATAGAAATTTCTCGATCAATAAACACTGGTGATATATTAAGTGTTGAAGATGCTGTCTTAAATTTAACACATACTTTAAATTATTTAAATCGTATTGATAGATCTAGGCAAAATACAAAATTCACACTAAATGGATATGGTCGAAAATATATATTAAAAAATTTTCGTTAAGTTACTAGGAATATAACTTATCAAGTAAAAATTAATTTACTTGATAAAATCTTCTATATTTTTAGCAACCATATTTACAAGTCTTGTTCTAGCTTCTATACTTGCCCATCCAATATGTGGAGTTAATAAAAGTCTATCTTTATTTTTTACTTTTAAAAGAGGATTTGATTCTTCTACTGGCTCTTTTGAAACAACATCTATTCCGCAATAAATCTCTTTTTCATCAATAAGTTTTGCTAAACCATTTTCATTTATAATTCCACCACGACCAAGATTTAGTAAAATTGCTCCATCTTTCATATTTTTCATATTTTCATAAGTTAAAAGATTTTTTGTATTTTCATTTAAAGGTGCATGAATAGAGATAATATCACTAGTTTTAAGTAATTCTTCTAAACTTATACTTTTGTATTCACTATTACTATTTTTTCCACTAGTTGAATAATATACAACTTCACAATCAAAAGCTTTAGCTTTTTTTGCAAAGTTTTTCCCAATTTCTCCAAGTCCAATAATTCCAACTCTTTTTTTATCAAGTTCAAAAAATGGCTCATCAATATGAGTAAATAGTTCATTTTTTTGCCAATTTCCTTCATCTACATATTTTTTATAATAATTTAGTTTTTGTACAAAATATAAAATCATTGAAAATCCTACTTGTACAACGCTTGATGTTGAATATCCAGCAACATTTTTAACTGCTATATTTTTTTCTTTTGTATATTCTAAATCTACATTATTCATACCAGTTGCTGTTATACAAATAAGTTTAATGTTTGAATTATCTATTTCATTTTTTCCAATAACTACTTTATTTGTAAGAACAATATCAGCATTTTTTACTCTTTGAGCTGTTTCATTTTCTTTTGTAGAGTCGTAAGATGTAACATTTCCAAATTTTGAAAAAATATTAACATCAATATCAAATCCTAAAGTTGCTCTATCCAAAATAACTATTTGCATTTCTTATCCTTTATATTAATTTCTTTTTTGTCCTGATTTTGGCAAACTAACCTCTTTTTGTAAATCAACACTTAAGTTATTATAAAATAGTTCACCATAATTTGTCTCACGATTTATAGTTTCATAGGCTTGTTTTATAGTATTGTTATATTTTAGAGCATCTTGAAGTATTTTTATAATTTTAACTGATTCTAAAAAATTTACATGACTTGGTGCCTCAATAGGTGAACTATAATATTTATGCATTCTTTCAACTAAACTTTTGTTTCTAATTTCTATAAAAACAGATTCAATAGGAGATTTAAAAAATAAAATCTTTTGTTTAACGTTTATTGAAATATATGTTGTTTCCATTCCATAAATTTTTCTTGAAAATGAATCAAATAAAAACAATTTTTTATTGTAATTATTATTAAAGAGTTCATAAATTAGTTCTAAAATTTTGATTTTTTCATCTTTTGTAAAGAAATTTCCAATACTTGCAAAACAGAAACTCAAGATTGATTTTATTGAATACCATTCAGTTGTATCATAGTCATATCTTAACATTTGATCTATTCTTTCTTGTTTTAACTCTTCTATATCAACACTTGTACCATTTTTGTACACTTTTTGTACGGCACTATCCCTATACATTGGTCCAGGAAATTGTGCTTGGATTACAAATCTTCTATTTTTTTCATGTTCAATTATATATTTTAATCTTCCTTTATAGTCTTCATCAATAATTCTTACTTCTTTTTGTGGAATTTGAGTGATAGATTTTAAGAACTCTTCACCATAACAGCCATCTTCCCAGATATAATCAGGATATCTGAAAATCTGACAAATTTTGTCCTTTACTTCTTTATTTGGTTCTATGTCTGTTACGCTATCAATCCACGATGTAACAGTTCTTCTGTCTTTATTTATCATTGAAGCAAATTTAGAAATACTTAAATTTGACCTTTTAAATATTTCCAAAAACTTTTCTATAGAATTTTTATAGTTCATTAATAAAACCTTAAAATTAAATTTTAGTTATTGTACCATTTTTATTCATAAAACATAATTTTTGTACATTTTATAAGATATAAGAAATAAGTTGTAAATTTACTAATAAAATAGTGCAATACTACTAAATACAAATCATGTATAATCATATTCAACTTAATTTTAAAGGATGTGTGTATGACAAGCGCAGGAAAAAGATTTAGAGAAGCTTTAAAACAAGAATCTCCATTACAAATTGTAGGAACAATCAATGCTTACCAAGCATTACAAGCTACAAAAGTAGGGCATAAAGCTATCTACTTATCAGGTGGAGGAATTGCAAATGCTTCTTACGGTTTACCAGACTTAGGTATGACAATGTTAGAAGATGTATGTATTGATATTAGAAGAATTACTTCTATTTGTGATACTCCATTAATCGTTGATGCTGATACAGGTTGGGGACATGCATTTAATATCGCTAGAACTGTAAAAGAGTTCATTAGATATGGTGCTGCTGGACTTCATATTGAAGATCAAGTTGCTGCAAAAAGATGTGGACACAGACCAAATAAAGAGTTGGTTTCAACAGAAGAGATGTGTGATAGAATCAGAGCAGCTGTAGATGCTAAAAAAGAATTAGACCCAGATTTCTATATTATTGCTAGAACTGATGCACATGCAAGTGAAGGTCAACAAGCTGCTATTGATAGAGCAAAAGCTTATGTTGCTGCGGGTGCTGATGCTATTTTTGCTGAAGCAATTCACACTTTAAAAGAATATAAAGAATTTACTGATGCAGTAAAAATTCCTGTATTAGCAAATATTACAGAATTTGGTGCAACTCCAATGTTTACAACTGAAGAATTAGCATCAGTTGGAATTGATATGGTACTTTACCCATTATCAGCATTTAGAGCGATGAATAAAGCTGCATTAAATGTTTACCAAGAATTGAAAGATAAAGGTACTCAAGAAGCAGTTATTGATACAATGCAAACAAGAATGGAACTATATGATATGTTAAATTATCATGCTTATGAACAAAAAATGGATGAATTATTCTCAAAAGGTAAAGCTAAATAATTAGCTTTTCTTTTATAAAAAAGAATTTTAATTTTAACTAAGGAGAAAATATGAGTGGATTAGCAGGTGTTACAGCTGGACAATCAGCAATTTGTACTTGTGGTTTAGGAAATGGACTTAACTATAGAGGTTATGATATTGCAGATTTAGCATTAAAAGCAAATTTTGAAGAAGTAGCTTATTTACTATTAGTTGGTGAATTACCAACTGAAAAACAATTAAAAGATTTTACAAGAAAAATTATTGCTGGAAGAGAATTACCAATTTCAGTTAAAAATGTATTAAAATCAATTCCAGCTTCTTCTCATCCAATGGATGTTATGAAAACTGCAACTTCAGCTTTAGGATGTGTTGAACCAGAAGCAGAAGATTTTTCTGATCAAATGGCTAAAATAATTAGATTATTAGGGGCTTTCCCATCATTCTTAGTTTATTGGCATCACTGGCATAAAAATGGTAAAGAAATCTGTTTAAAATCTGAAGAAACAACTATTGCAGGATTCATTTTAGAAAGATTAAAAGAGAAAAAACCATTTGATGTTGAAGTTAAAGCTATGAATGCTATGTTAACTTTATATGCAGAGCATGAGTTTAATGCTTCTACATTTGCTAACAGAATTACAGCTTCTACATTATCTGATATTTATTCTTGTATGACAACTGGTATTGGAACTTTAAAAGGTCACTTACATGGTGGAGCAAACGAAGTTGCTATCAAATTTGTTTTACAATTTGACAATGTTGAACATGCATTAAAATCAGTTGATGAATTATTTGCAAGAAAAGAAAAAATTATGGGATTCGGGCATAGAGTATATAGAAACTTAGACCCAAGATCTCCAGTAGGTTTTGAATTAGCTTCTGAGTTAAAAGAATTAGAAACTTCTGATCCAAAATTATTTGATATTGCAAAAGCTATCAGAGATAAAGTAAAAGCTGATAAAGGTTTACCTGATAATATCGACTTCTTTGGTGGATTAATTTACCACTATATGGAAATTGAAAGATTATACTATACTCCTCTATTCATTATGTCAAGAGCAGCTGGATGGGCAGCTCACGCATTTGAGCAAAGAGCAAACAATAGAATCATTAGACCAAGTTCTGAGTATACAGGACCTGAGCCAAGAGCGTTTGTTCCTTTAAAAGATAGAAAATAATTTTAAGTTAGCAAAATGCTAACTTAAAACTGGTGGGTTATATATACCCCAAATTCTCAATAATTAACTTCAAAATATGGATATAAAACAATGACAAACGAAAAATATCTTAAAGACCTTCCTGGTGTAGCAGATGTTAAGTATTATGATGTAAAAAGTGCTGTAGAGGATATTACTCCTGGTTCTTTTGCAAAATTAAACTATACATCAAGAGTATTAGCAGAAAACTTATTAAGAAAATGTCCGAGTGAAGATTTAAAAGATTCACTTGTTCAATTAATTGAAAAAAGAACAGATAAAGATTTCCCTTGGTATCCAAGTAGAGTTATCTGTCATGATATCTTAGGATTAACTGCATTTGTTGATTTAGCTGGACTTAGAGAAGCTGTTGCTTCAAAAGGTGGAAACCCAGATAAAGTTAATCCAGTTGTTCCAACTCAACTTATCGTTGACCACTCTTTAGCAGTTGAATGTGGTGGATTTGATCCAGATGCGTTCCAAAAAAATAGAGATATCGAAGATAGAAGAAATGCAGATAGATTCCACTTTATTAATTGGACTAAAGAAGCATTTAATAATGTTGATGTTATCCCTCCAGGTAATGGTATTATGCACCAAATCAACCTTGAGAAAATGTCACCAGTTGTTCACTTAAATGATGGTATTGCATCTCCAGATACATTAGTTGGGACTGACTCACACACTCCTCACGTTGATGCACTTGGTGTAATTGCTGTTGGTGTGGGTGGATTAGAAGCTGAAAACGTAATGCTTGGAAATCCTTCTTATATGAGGGTTCCTGAAATCATTGGTGTTGAAATCGTTGGAACAAGAGCTAGCGGAATCACTGCAACTGATATTGCATTATCATTAACTTCTTTCTTAAGAGAAAACAATGTAATTTCTGCATATTTAGAATTCTATGGTTCGGGTATTAAATATCTTAACTTAGGTGATAGAGCAACTATTGCTAATATGACACCAGAATATGGTGCAAGTGCTGGTATGTTCGCTATTGATGAGCAAACTATTTCATATTTAAGAGTAACAGGTAGAGAAGAAAAACAATGTCAATTAGTTGAAGCTTATGCTAAAGCTAATGGGTTATGGGCTGATGCATTTGCAAATGCAACATATGCAAGAACATTGAAATTTGATTTAACAACTGTTACAAGAAGTTTAGCAGGTCCTTCTAAACCTCATAAATTAGTACCAACTTCAACTTTAAAAGCTGAAGGTATTGTAAAAGAGTGGAAACAAGATGGTGATAAAATTCCAGATGGTGGTATTTTAATTGCAGCTATTACTTCTTGTACAAATACTTCAAATCCTAGAAACGTTATTGCTGCTGGTTTAGTAGCTAAAAAAGCTAACGAATTTGGATTAACAAGAAAACCATGGGTTAAATCTTCATTAGCACCAGGTTCAAAAGTAATTGAAGTTTATTTAAAAGAAGCTGGATTGTTACCTGAATTAGAAAAATTAGGATTCGGTGTAGTTGGTTTTGCATGTACTACTTGTAATGGTATGAGTGGAGCTTTAGATCCAAAAATCCAACAAGAAGTTATTGATAGAGATATCTATTCAACAGCTGTATTATCTGGAAACAGAAACTTTGATGGAAGAATCCACCCATACGTAAAAGAAGCATTCTTAGCATCTCCTGCACTTGTTGTTGCATATGCATTAGCTGGAACTGTAAGATTTGATATTGAAAATGATTCTTTAGGTAAAGATAAAAATGGTAAAGATATTAAATTAGCTGATTTATGGCCAACTGATGCTGAAATTGATGCAATTGAAAAAGCATCTGTTAGACCAGAAATGTATAAAGCTATTTATGATCCAATGTTCGCAAGAAATGGATTATCAGGAATTAAAGCTGAACCATTCTATAAATGGAATAAACAATCTACATATATTAATAAACCACCTTATTGGGAAGATGAATATATGCAAATGCCAGCATTAAAAGGAATGAGACCATTAGGAGTATTCCCTGATAATATCACTACTGATCACTTATCTCCATCAAATGCAATTTTACCAACAAGTGCATCTGGTGAATACTGTTTAAAAATGGGATTACCAGTAGAAGATTTAAACTCTTATGCAACGCATAGAGGAGATCATAATACTGCGTTAAGAGCAACTTTAGCAAATCCAAAATTATTTAACGAAATGGTTAAAAAAGAAGATGGAAGTGTTAAACAAGGTTCATTAACAAAAATTATGCCTGAAGGTAAAGAATCTAGAATGTGGGAAGCAATTGAGACTTACATTGGTAGAAAACAACCATTAATTATTATTGCTGGAACTAACTATGGACAAGGTTCATCAAGAGACTGGGCAGCTAAAGGTGTAAGACTTGCAGGTGTTGAAGTTTTAATTGCTGAAAGTATTGAAAGAATTCACAGAACTAACTTAGTTGGAATGGGAGTTTTACCATTACAATTTAAAGATGGTGAAACAAGACATACTTATGCTATTGATGGGACTGAAACTTTTGACATCGAAGGTGAAATCACTCCAAGATGTGATTTAACAGTTGTTATGACAAGAGCAAATGGAGAAGTTGTTAAATTCTCTGTATTATGTAGATTAGATACTTCAGCTGAAGTTGAAGTTTACAAAAATGGTGGAATTTTACAAAAATTCGCTAAAGATGTTATCGCATCAAAATAATTTTTAAGAGAGTGTAAAAGCTCTCTTAAGATTTTTTAAAAAGATAGAAAAATCTTTTTAAAAAGTTTTAAAATATTAGGAGAAAGAATATGAGTTATGAGCCACAAATGAGAGTTAAAGCAACATATATGAGAGGTGGAACTTCAAAAGGAACATTTTTTAATATAGCAGATCTTCCAAAAGAAGCGCAAGAAGACAAAGTAAAAAGAGATAAACTTCTTCAAAGAATAGTTGGAAGTCCAGATATTTATAAACAACAAATGGATGGTATGGGAGGAGCAACTTCAAGTACTTCTAAAGCAATACTTGTAGGAAAGTCAACTGTACCAAATCACGATGTTGATTACTATTTTGGTCAAGTAGCAATAGATAAAGATTTTATGGATTGGAGTGGAAATTGTGGAAACTTAAGTTCAGCAGTTGGACCTTTTGCTATTCATGAAGGTTTAGTTGATAATGTACCACAAAATGGTGTTTGTTGTGTAAGAATTTGGCAAGCAAATATCAAAAAAACAATTCTTTGTTATGTAACAATGGTTGATGGACAAGTAAAAGAGATGGGTGATTACTATATTGATGGTGTTGCTTTCCCTGCTGAAGAGATTTTATTAGAGTTTGCAGAACCAGTTGATCCAAGTGAAGAATTATTTCCTACTGGAAATTTAGTAGATGATCTAGAAGTTCCTGGAATTGGAACATTTAAAGCAACTATGATAACAGCAGGAATTCCTACAATATTTTTAAATGCTGCTGATATAGGATATAAAGGAACAGAACTTCAAGCTGATATTAATAGTGACGCTGAAGCACTGGCAAGATTTGAAAAAATAAGAAGTTATGGTGCTTTAAAAATGGGTCTTATAAGTGATTTAAAAGAAGCAGAAACTAGACAACATACTCCAAAAATTGCATTTGTTGCTCCAAAAAGTGATTTTATAACTTCAAGTGGAAAAGAAGTAAAAGCTGATGAAATAGATTTACATGTACGTGCTTTATCTATGCAAAAACTTCACCATGCTATGATGGGAACAGCTTCTGTTGCAATTGGTGTTGCAGCTTGTATTGAAGGAACTTTAGTAAATTTAGCTGCTGGTGGTGGAGAAAAAACTGCCGTTGAGTTTGGACATCCATCTGGAACACTAAAAGTTGGAGCAGTTATCAAAAAAGAAAATGGAAAATATATAGTTGATAAAGCTACAATGAGTAGAAGCGCAAGAATCATTATGAAAGGTGAAGTTTATGCACCTGCTGATATTATGAAATAAATATCAATAGTTTAAAAATACAGGAGATAGAGTTTTCTATCTCCTTTTTTTATTTGATTTGTAAGGAAAGAATTTGAGAAATATAATAAAGTTAACTTTTTTAAACTTAATTGCATTAGTAACATTTACAGCCTGTATGGAAGATAATCCTGAAACAGTTACAAAAAAATATATGGAAGCTTTAAAAAATGGAAATTTCAATGAAGTTTCTAAAGTTGTAAGTGAAGAGATGAAAAGTAACCTATCAAATAATATATTTGTCAATTGTATAATTAATCCTGATATAAAAAATGAAGTTATACCAAAGTTAGAAGAAAATAAAATCGATATTGATGAATATAACAATCTTTCATCTGACAAAAAAAATAAAATTATAAATGAGTGTTTTAAATCTTGGAGTAAATCTTTAGATAATATAGCTTCATATAAAATCTTGTTTTCTAAAGTAAATGAAAAATCTAATGATGCAATTGTAAGTGTAGAAGAAAAACTAAAAAATAGTGAAATAAAACAAGAATTTATAAGTTTAAAAAGAATTAATAATGAGTGGAAAGTTATAGAGTGATAAATAAAATATTAAAGGCTAAAGCCTTTAATATTTATTTCACTAAAGATGAAATTTCTTTAAAACAAGGATTCTTTGCATCAAGTGTAAGTTCAAATAAAATTGATTCATATGTTGTTGGAATAACTCCAGCTTGAATCAATCTTTTTATAGCAAATTTTGTATCATTTTCTTTTCTTGAGCTACAACAATCAGTAACTAAAACTACTTTAAACCCATTTTCAAGTAAATCAATACAAGTTTGAAGTACACAAACATGAGTTTCAATACCTGCAACAATTACTACTTTTTTATTTGCATTTTTTATAGCTTTCATTGTTTCATTATTTTGACAACAAGAAAATGTAGTTTTTTCATAAGATGAATAAGTTTCAACTAACTCTTTTAAAGAAGGAATTGTTTCACCTATACCTTTTTTATACTGTTCATTTACAATAAAAGGAACATTTAAAACTTTCAAACCTTTTACTAAAGTAAGAAGATTTTTTTCTAAAATTTCTTTATTTCCTATATGTGGGAAAAGTCTTTCTTGTACATCAACTAAACAAAAAAGTGCATCTTCAACTCTTATTCTCATTTTTCTCTCCTTAAGTTAAAATGTAAAGATTATTTTACATAAAATCTTTGTGTTTTAACTTATTTAAGATACTTAATTAAAATATATGTACTTGGATAAACAACATCTCCTGATAATTCACTAATACTCATAGAATAAAAGAAAAGTTTTATTTTCATATTTTTATCTTGAGCTATAAATGTCATATCATTTTCATTATATTTTACACTTTTTGATTCATTTGTATCAGATTTTTTAAATTTATTTATAAAATCTGACATATCAAATTCACTAAAACTTAAATTATCTTTTGTAGGAATTTTGATTGTATATTTACTATTTTCATGAAAAATTGTCAAAGCATTTCTATTCATTACATCATATCCAGATACATCTATTATATCTGTTGTATTGTTACTGTAAATGTATATATTATCATTTTGATATGCAGTTTGATTTTTCCCGCATTCCCAATTTGATAAATATTTGAATCCTAATTTTTCTGTAGCATAGTTTGGAAAACTATAATATCTATTTGAATATTCTTTATCTTTTATATGTTTATATTTATCATAAATATTTGGCATTGCTTGATTTAGAAATTCTATATTACGATGTGTATATAATGAATCAATAGCGCTAGAAATATCACATCTAATAGTTTTATCTGTTTTATTTGATAACTCACTATTTTGTGAAATTAGTTGAGTTAATCTATTTAGTTGAGCTATGTCATTTACATAATAGCTATTTATTTTATAGCCATATTGACTTATAAATAGCATTAAAGCAAAAGCTAGAAATATATGATCATATCTATATTTTTTGTAAATTAATATATATACAAATGCTGCAACTAACCAAATTGCAGTTAATACAATCATATATCTATTTGTACTCCAACCATATTGAGTTATTCTCATATAAATAGCTACAAAAAGTAAAGATAGTTGAATAAGAGCTACAAAGATTAAAAGTTTTTTATATTTATTTTCATAAGGTGTCCAAAATATGTAAGTAAGTAGAGAAAAAATAGCAAATGTAAGTGATAACCAAACAACTACACCATTTGGCCACTCTTGAAGAAATAGTATTTTGATGATATAACCTAATAAAATCAAAGAGTATATTACAACTATTGTTGTCAAAATGTATTTACTAAAAAAGTTTCCTATTTTATTGTAAAAAGTTAAGTTTAACTCTGAAGTTTGTGGATTTTTATTAAGTGATAATAAAAAGTAGTGTGTACAAAAAACACCAAAAACAATAATCGCTAAATATTGAGCATATATAAATTTTTCTATTCTTAAATCAAATAGTATAACAATTGAAGTAATTGCAATATACAAAGATACAAATAAAATAATTCCGAAAATAGAACTTATTACAATTGATTCTATAATATTTATAGCCCAATTCAAAAACCTTTGATTATCTTTTTGTTCATTATGAAATGGAATATATAAAAGTAATGATATACAAATAGCTATTACACAAATATATTTTGCAAAGAAAATAACAGTTGAATAATCTTCATTAAAAGGTAAATAATAAAAATATAAACCTGTTAAAAATAAAGAAATAGCTAATAAAATCTTTTTTTTCTTACTAAAATATGCAACTAATGTTAGTAAAAATCCAACTGATGAAGCATAAATTACATTTATAAGATAGATATATTCTTTAGAACCATAGTAAAAATTTTTATCTACTAATAAGATAGAAGCAATAGAAAATAAAAAGATAAAAAATGAAGAAAATTTATACTCTAGTGCAGAGCCTAAAAGTTTTTTTAAAAAATTTGAAATAATAGTATTTAAGCTCATGATAAATTTTGCACTAGTTAAGTTTTATTTAAAAGCTACTTTTTCTGCTTTTTCTAATAAATCTTTTGCACCTTGATCAATAAAAATTTGAGCTAAATTTTGTCCAATAGTTTTATAATCTTCAATATCAGCAGTTATATCTTCACTTATATATTCACTACCATCTGGCATTCCAACTATTGCTTGAACTCTTATTGAATTTTCATCTAAAATAGTAGCTTTTACGCCAATTGGAACTTGACAACCACCTTGTAAAGTATCAACAAAACTTCTTTCAATTGTTGATTCAATGTGGGCATTGTTATCGTTTAGAACTTTTAGTATTTCTAATATTTTTGGATCATTTGTTGTTTCAATTCCTAGTGTTGCTTGTCCCATTGATGGAATCATAATATCAGTTGAAATTGGAGAGAAATATTTTACTTCATTTTCAATTTCAAGTTTTTGAATACCTGTTGCTGCAAGTATTATTGCATCATATTCACCTGCATTTAGTTTTGAAATTCTTGTATTGATATTTCCTCTTAAGTCTTTAAGTTCAATATCTGGTCTTAAAATTTTTAATGCCATTCTTCGTCTTAAACTTGTTGTTCCAACTATTGCACCTTTTGGTAACTCTTCTAATGAAGTATATTTATTACTTAAAAAAGCATCTCTTGGATCAAATCTTTTAGTAACAGCAGCAAGCATTAAACCATCTTCAAATTGAGTTGGTACATCTTTTAAAGAGTGAACTGCAAGATGTGCACTTCCTTCAAGCATTGCAACTTCAAGTTCTTTTGTAAAAAGTCCTTTTCCTCCAATTTTTGCCAAAGGAACATCTAAAATTTTATCCCCTTTTGTTACAAATTCTTGAAGTTCTATTTGCATATTTGGATAATGTTCTAAAAGTCTTGCTTTTACATATTCACTTTGCCAAAGTGCAAGTTGGCTTCTTCTTGTTGCTATTACTAATTTTTCCATATTATCCTCTTAGATTTATTTTTTGCCTAATGTTTTATAAAGTTCTCTAGTTGTATCTTTTGCACCATTTACAAAAATTGTTGGTGTTCCTGTTACCATAACATCTTCACCCATAGACATATCTTTTGAAAGTTTTTCATTTATATCTTTTGAAGCGATTTCTTCAAGTTTTATATTTGTTTTTAACTCTTTGTTGAAAGCTTCAAGTATTTTTTTCTCATCATTTTCTTTAGGAGAAAAATATGCTTCCCAATCAGTCTCATAGGCTTTTAATTCAATATTTTTAATACCTTTATTTTTTGCAACTTCAATGATTTTTGAAAGAGCTTCAGATGCAGGATGAATTTGAACTAAAGGAAAAGCATAATAATATAAAGCAATGCTATCACTATTTTTATTTACATAATTTATAACTTCAGGGATATATTCCATACAAAATGGACAAAGAGGATCAGAAAAAACTACTATTTTGTCTTTTGCATTATGATTTCCTGCAATTAATTTTGTTTTATCATAATAGTTTGAA
The DNA here is from genome assembly GCF_003063295.1 of Arcobacter lacus. NCBI lineage: Bacteria > Pseudomonadati > Campylobacterota > Epsilonproteobacteria > Campylobacterales > Arcobacteraceae > Arcobacter > Arcobacter lacus. Next base: position 6,440 of record NZ_MUXF01000003.1, on the reverse strand, counting down.
GTTAGATTTGGAGTTACTAAATCTTTTAAAGATTTACCAGTTTTTGCGTCAATTAAATCTAAAGCAATATAATCACCATTGCTAAATAAAATATCTTTTACTTTTAGAGATTTTTCTTGAACAATTGCTTCAACATCTAAAATATAACCATTCCAACCAGCAAGAGGTAAATCTTTTTTTACATTAACTTTTACATCTTTTACTTTTACATTTGGATTTTGGGCAACTCTTTTTTTCTCAAAATCAATAACTGTATTATCATTTGCAAATAATGTTGCACTTAAAATAACACTTAAAGACAATATTTTTGTAAAATTCATTTTAATTCCTTATAAAATTTTTAGTAGTTTATCTATTTTTATTTAATCGAAAGTTAATATTTTAACTTCTTGTTTTTACTGTAATTTTTTTGATATCAAATAACTCTTTGGCTTTATCAACCATTTTTGAGTTTAAAATATCATTTATTTGTAACTCTTTTTGAGAAGGTGTTATAACAGAACTTTTTGTTATATCAGCAACACAACCAGAACCTAATTCTATATCTTCAATCATTGAAGAAGTCTCTTCAATATTCTCACTAACAAGAGGTTTCTCATCTAGTATGGTGGCTTCTTCCTTTTTGAAATCTAATTCAACATTTGAACCGAAAATATCTTGTGCAAAAGCTTTTATAAGTCCAAAGTATTTAAATAAAAGTTTTCTATCTTCATCTTGTGCATAAGAAATTATATGTAATTTATCATCACTAAAGCCATTGAATATAAAGTTTTTTTCAAAACATTCACCTAAAGAGTAATCTCTATCGTAAACTTTTGCAGTTAGTTGATTGTATAAATCTAAAAATTTATCAGATTCATCTTCTAATGGAATTATTTCAACTTCTTGTGTTGGGTTAAAAGATACTTCATTTTCAAAAGAGATATGTTCAATTTCTAGTTCTTTTATCTCTTCAATCTTTTCTTCTTTTTGATTTTCAATTGGTTTTACTATTGGTAATTCATCAAATGGTGTTGAATAATTTATAGTTTCTATTGAATTTGTAATTCCTAAATCTACAATATTATTTGTTTGAATTAGAACTTCATCTAAAGCAGTTACCTCTTCTATTTTTGTCTCTTCTTCAACAATTAAAGTATTTACTTTTTCTTTAACTACTTCTTTTTGTGGTATTTCAGGATTTTTAACAGAACTATTTTCAATTGTAGGAGTAGTTTTTTCACTAATCAACTCTTTTTTAGGTTCTATTTTTTCAACCTGATTTATAATATCATCAATTGTTCTTAGATTTGTAGCTTCAATCATTTTCATAAAAGTTAAAATAAGAACAAAAGTACCATCACTATTTATTGCAAGTAATTGTTTTGCATCACTTAAAATTCTAAAGAATCTATCAAATAAAAGTAAATCAAATTTATTATCACGAGATAACATTTTATCTTTTAAATAGATTGTCATTTCATCACAAATTTGCGAAACTTCATAAACTTCTAACTCTTTAACTAATTTTGTGATATCTTCTTTATTTAAAATCATAGAGAAAATATTATCCATCATTTTAGGATCAATTAATCCTAACATATCAACAACACTTGTTGTGTTTACTTTCCCTTTTGAAAAGATTATAGCTTGGTCTAAAAGAGTTAATGTATCTCTTAAACTTCCTTGACCACTTCTTGCTAAAATTTCTAAAGCATTTTGTTCAAAATCAATATTTTCTTTATTTAAAATGTATGAAAGATGATGAACTACATCACTTTGAGCAATTTTATTAAATCTAAAATGTTGAGTTCTACTTAAAATTGTAGCTGGAAGTTTTAATGGATCAGTTGTCGCAAGTATAAATTTTACAAATCCTGGAGGTTCTTCTAAAGTTTTTAATAAAGCATTAAAAGCTTGAGTTGTAAGCATATGAACTTCATCGATTATAAAAACTTTAAATCGTGCAGAACTTGGTTTATATTTTGTATGTTCAATCAAGTCTTTAATATCATCGATTCCTCTGTTACTTGCGGCATCCATTTCTATAATATCAAGATGTTTAGATGCATTTGCACTTTTACAATTATCACAAATATCACAAGGTTTACTTGTTGGTCCTTGTGAACATAATAAAGCTTTTGCCATTATTCTTGCTGTTGAAGTTTTCCCACTTCCTCTTAGACCTGAAAAAAGGTAAGCATGAGATAATCTATTTGAATCAAGAGCTAAAGATAGAGTTTGTGATATTGTACTTTGTCCTATTAAATCTTCAAATCTTTTTGGTCTATATTTTAGGGCTAGAACTCTGTCTTCTAAATTTTCTTTATTCATATTTCGCATTTCCTAATTTCAATATTTTTATTTTCTAAAATGTTTTCTATCATATCTAAATTTATTAATCCTGTATGTAAAACAGTTACTTTTAAATCTCCAATATTTTGGTGACCGTTTTCTTCACTTAAAGATAAAAGTCTTTTAGCTATTGCATCACCTGTTTGGATTAAAGTTATATTTTCTCCCATTATCTTTTTTATAGTTTGACTAATCAAAGGATAGTGAGTACAACCAAGAACTATTGTATCAACATTTGCTTCTTTCATTGGAATTAACCACTTTTCTAACATTTTGTAAGTAGTTAAAGTATTTATTTCACCTTTTTCTATTTGCATTGCCAAACCAGGACAAGCCTGTTCAAAAAGATTTACTTTTTTGATAGAAGATAAGTCATTTACTAATAATTGATATTTATCACTTTTTAAAGTTGAAGGTGTTGCTAAAATACCTATATTAGAACTTTTTGTATTTAAAATAGCTGGTTTTATACCTGGCTCTGTTCCTATTACAATCAAAGATGAGAAATTATCTCTTAAGTGTTTTATTGCTGCACTTGTTGCAGTATTACAAGCAACAATTAAAGCATCTATTTTATATTTATCTAAAAGATATTTTGTAATAGCTTCAGATCTTTTTAAAATTTCATTATTACTTTTTTCCCCATAAGGAGCATAAGCAGTATCAGCGATATAAAAAATTTCAGCATTTTTTAAAACTTTTAAAATAGATTTTAGGACAGTTAAACCACCAAGTCCAGAATCAAATACTCCAACTTTCAACTTAAGCCTTATAGAAAATTTAGAAGGGATTATATCAAAAAAGATATAACTACAATGTTAAAATTATGTAAAAATTTGAAAGCTAAAAATCATTTTTGGAAGGAAAATAAAAATTTGTTTTAGCTTTCAAAATAGTAAAAAATAGGTGAGGAAAATATTAAGATGTAGGATATAACGTAGATTACCTAAGGTTTTTAAACCTTAAGTATAAATTTTGTTTGTATCACACAATACCTTGTTCAATCATAGCATCTGCTACTCTTCTAAATCCAGCGATATTTGCTCCTAATACAAAGTTTGTTGGTTGTCCAAACTCTGCTGCTGTTGTGCTAACTGATTCAAAAATATTTCTCATAATTTGTTCAAGTTTTGCATCAACTTCTTCAAAAGTCCAAGAAACCATAGAAGCATTTTGAGCCATTTCAAGTTGACTAGTTGCTACTCCACCAGCATTTGCAGCTTTTCCTGGTCCATAAGCAATTTTTTGTTCTACAAAATAATCAACGGCTTCATTTGTTGAAGGCATATTTGCACCTTCACTCACACATTTACAACCATTTTTTAATAATTCTTTTGCATCTTCAAGGTTTAATTCATTTTGTGTTGCACTAGGGAATGCAGCATAACAAGGAATAGACCAAATCGCATTTCTACCTTTTGGATATTCTGTAACAGGAGTATACTTAGCATTTTTTCTATATTTCACATATTCAGATAATCTTGCTCTTTGATTTTCTTTTAAATCTTTTAATAAATTTAAATCGATACCTTCTTCATCTAAAATCATACCAGCAGAATCACTACAAGCAATTGGTAATGCACCCATATGATATAATTTTTCAATAGTATAAATAGCAACGTTTCCAGAACCAGAAACTACACATCTTTTATCTTTTAATGTTTCACCTTTTGCCTCAAGCATATTTTTAGCAAAATATACACAACCATAACCTGTTGCTTCTGTTCTAGCTAATGAACCACCCCATTTTAAAGATTTTCCAGTAAAAGTTCCATCATATCTATTTGTAAGTTTTTTATACATTCCAAACATATAACCAATTTCTCTTCCTCCAACTCCAATATCTCCTGCTGGAACATCTGTTGTCGCACCAATATGTCTATATAATTCACTCATAAATGCTTGACAGAATTTCATGATTTCTCTATCACTTTTTCCTTTAGGGTCGAAGTCACTTCCACCTTTTCCTCCACCAATTTGAAGACCTGTTAGTGCATTTTTAAAGATTTGTTCAAATCCTAAGAATTTGATAATTCCAGTATTTACACTTGGATGAAATCTTAATCCACCTTTGTATGGTCCTAAAGTAGAACTAAATTCTATTCTATAACCTTTATTAACTTGAATCTCTCCACTATCATCAACCCATGCTACTCTAAATAAGATTTGTCTTTCTGGTTCAACTAATCTATCTAAAATTTTATTTTCTTTATAAATTGGATATTTTTCAAATAGTGGTTCAAGTGAGTGTAAAACTTCTTCTGTTGCTTGATGAAATTCCTCTTGTCCAGGACTTGTTCTTTTTAAATAATCTAAAAGTTCGTCTATGTATGTCATGTATTTTTTCCTTCCTTGAATCAAATTTGGATAGGAATTATATCAAAAGTTGTATATATTTTATATAGTTTCTATATAAAATATACACATATTGTAAAAAATTTACTTTTTTTCTACATCTTTAAGCATATTATAAGAATATTATTCGTTCATTGAAGCAAAAAACTCTTCATTATCTTTTGTTTTTTGCATTTTTGAATATAAGAATTTAAGTGCTTCAACTTCATCCATTTGTGAAATTGCATTTCTTAAAATCCAAGTTTTTTGTAAAATATCAGGAGTAAGTAATAATTCTTCTTTTCTAGTACCTGATTTAATAATATCAAGAGCAGGATAAACTCTTTTATTTGCAGCATTCCTACTTAAAACTACTTCACTATTTCCTGTTCCTTTGAACTCTTCAAAAATAACTTCATCCATTTTTGAACCAGTTTCAATTAAAGCAGTTGAAATAATAGTTAAACTACCACCTTCTTCAATATTTCTAGCTGCTCCAAAAAATCTTTTTGGTTTGTGTAAAGCATTGGCATCAACTCCACCTGAAAGAACTTTTCCTGAAGATGGTGTTACAGTATTATAAGCTCTTGCTAATCTTGTGATAGAGTCAAGTAAAATTACAACATCTTTTTTCATTTCAACAAGTCTTTTTGCTTTTTCAATAACTATCTCAGCAACTCTTACGTGATTTTGTGCAGGTAAATCAAAAGTAGAACTATAAACTTCACCTTTTACGCTTCTTTGCATATCTGTAACTTCTTCAGGTCTTTCATCAATTAAAAGTACCATAAGAGTAACTTCTGGATGATTTTTACTTATTGCATGTGCTAATTCTTTTAAAAGTTCTGTTTTACCAGTTTTTGGAGGTGCAACTATAAGTCCTCTTTGTCCTTTTCCCATTGGTGCAAAAAGATCAAGCATTCTACCTGTCATTTTTTGTGAGTCATATTCAAAGTTAAATCTTGTTGTAGAATAAAGAGGAGTTAAGTTGTCAAATAGAGGTCTGTTTTTTGATTCTTTTACGGGAAGATAATTTATTGCTTCAATTTTGAGTAAAGCATTATATTTTTCACTCTCTTTATTGGGTGGTCTAACTTGGCCTGAGACAATATCTCCTGTTCTTAATGCAAATTTTCTAATTTGTGTTGCACTTACATAAGAGTCATTTGATGTATCAGAGAAGTTTCCATCTATTGCTCTTAAAAATCCAAATCCACCTTCTTTAATTTCTAAAATACCAGTAAATAAAATAAATCCACCAGCATCAATTTGAGATTTTAATATCATAAACATTAAATCTTGTCGTTTTAATTCTTGAGGATTCTCAACTTCTAATTCATTTGCTATGTCAATAAGAACTTCTAACGGTAATTCTCTTAGTTGTTCTATTTTATAGCCTTCAACAGGAATATGTGTTCTTGTTTTTTTTACATTTTTTACTTTTGTTTCTTCTTTAGACTCTTCCATGAGTATGTTTGCCTTTTAGTTTTACATAAAAATTATGTAGTATTGTAGTTTTTGTAGTTTTTTAAAGTATGAATATAATTTTAGTGTTTATTTAAAAAATTGTCAAGAAAATAAAAAAGGGTATCAGAATTTGATACCCTAGTATATAATAAAATTAAATATTATAACTTACCTTCGTTTTTAGCTAAGTAATCAGCAACACCATCTTTGTTTGCTTTCATACCTTCATCACCTTTTTGCCAACCAGCTGGACAAACTTCACCATATTCATTAGTAAATAACATAGCATCAACCATTCTAATCAT
>NZ_MUXF01000002.1 GCF_003063295.1 Arcobacter lacus | reverse complement strand
AAAAAATGTAAAAATAAGATATATTGAACCTACAAAGAAATTATTAGTTATAAAAGCTGAAGAATATATCAGTACATATGGTATGGGCTGTGAACCATCTACTATGATTGTATCATTAAAATTATACGATGTAGAAAATATATCTAAGAATTGGAGTAAAAATAATATAAAAGTTTATGCAGAAGATATAAAATCTTTAAATGATAAGATGTTAATTTATTCAAAGGAATTTAGATTAGATAGTAATTTTGATGTATTGAACTCAATGTTTATAAATAATAATAATTATGAATTTAATTTAAGTTCGAATAGAGATGTAAATAATTTTTTTAAAGAAGTTATAAAAGATTTAGAAAAAGTTATGAAATTTCCATAATAAGAGAAATTTAAAATCATTTAAAAAGGTAGGATAAGAAAATGAACGAATTTAGTTTATACATGTTTTTTTTAGGAGTATTTTTAATTTTGCTTCAAATATACGTAAAAATTGACATAGGTTTTGATGATAGATTTTGGGGTAAAAAATCTTCTAAAGAAGTGTTACAAGAGCGTTTAAAAATGAATGAAGAAGGTAAATTAAATTGGTTTTATCAATTTGACTTATATATCAGAATATTTGTAAGTAAGGCATTATTCTTAAAAATAGGTGTAATACTAATTTTTATTGGACTTATTTTAAACATAGCATTTTAGTTTAAGGATAACAAATGGCAACATCAGTATTAGAAACGATAGTAGTTACTTCAAAAGACAAAAATATAAGTATTGAAATTATTCTAATTTAATAATTTTTCATCTTTATCATAAAACTTTCCATCTACATAAAGCCAAATATCACCAAGTTTTTTAAATCTACTTTTTTCTATAAAAGATATATCACTGTTATTTTGAAATAGGGTTGCTTTAAATGTTACAAAAGCTTCAAATTCACTTTCTTCAAAGTTTAAAATCTCTAATTTCTCAAAATTTGTATTTTTAGAAAACATCTCTATTTCCTCTTTCCATACAGATATGTTCGTAGAAAAATCAGGATTATCTTTATGAGTAGTTTTTATAATATATTCACTTTGTTTAAAAGCATAAGCACTAAATCTTGATTTCATAAGTTCTAAAGCATTTGATGGTTTTTTTATATTGTCATGGAAAATTTTACAACATTTTTTGTATTTTTTTAAACTTCCACAGGGACAAAGAGAATTTACACTAATTTTCAATTTTTTCCTTTATATATACTTTGTAATTATCGGATTATAGCTATTTTAAGTTTATTGACATATGAATAATTTACAAAATTTATTGTGTATATTTAACCCCTTTATATGTAAATATAAATAAAAAATAATAAAATGTGACGGAAATGTGACTAGATTTTTATATAATAATTAAATAATAAATTAATAAAGAATTTTAAATATGAAACTATTGCATACATCTGATTGGCATCTTGGTCAAAATTTTATGGGGAAAAGTAGAGCTGATGAGCATGAAGCTTTTCTTTCTTGGCTTTTAGAAATTATAAAAGAAAAACATGTTGAAGTTTTAAATGTTCATGTAATTACAACTGGTGATGAAGATGAAAATGTAATTATTCGTATAAATAAAAATGATGATTTAATATCTATTGTTTGTGCTGTTCCATTTTTAAGAGATAGTGTTATTAGAGAACTTAAGAAAGATAAAGTAAAGTTATATGGATATAAATAAATATTTAATTCTAATTAATGATGAAGATAAAACAGAAGAGATTGAAAGTTTTGATGTTAATAAAAATAAAGTTGATGTAGTTTTTAAAAATAACAATACAAAATACCAATATAGTTTAGATAAAGTTAAGATAATTGAAAATCCTACAGAGGTAAATATAAATAGTTGTATTGTTTTTTCAAATGGGAAACAATTATTTAAGATATCTAAAATTCTTGATTTTAAAAGTCACTTGAAAGTTTTTTTTGAAGATGGCAGTTATAGATTGTATGATAAAAAGCATATTAAAATAGAAAAAAATTCTTTAAACAATAATAGAGTAAATAGTGTATTAGAGTATTTAAAAAATTTAGCAGAAAGATTAAATAATAGTGATGATAAAGAAGAAGTTGGATTTTTAGATAAACAATATAAAAAAATGACTTTCATAAGTGAAGATAGTGTTTTATCTAAATATTTAAGTTCTAGTAGTATTGATACTTTTGAAAATAAATCTACTATAATCTTTCCATTTGGATTCAACCTAAGCCAAGAAAAAGCTGTAAAAAATGCACTAACAAATCAAATAAGTATTATAGAAGGACCTCCAGGTACTGGTAAAACACAAACTATATTAAATATTTTATCAAATATTATAATGCAAGAAAAAACAGTTGCTATTGTGTCAAATAATAATGCAGCAACAAAAAATGTATATGATAAATTAAATAGTTACGATTTGTCTTTTATATCAGCTTTTTTGGGTAATAAAGATAATCAAGAAGAGTTTTTTAATAATCAAGACACTAGTTATCCTAACTTTGTAAATGAAAAAACTGAGGTTGATTTTAAAAAACTATATCAAGAAGTAAGCCTAGATAGTAAATCTATTAAAGAGATGTTATCTACTCAGAATGAATTAGCATTACAAAAACAACTATATGAAGAATTTAAAGTAGAAAAAAAACATTTTTTAGACTACTATGAAAAAAAAGATAAAAATATAGAATATTTTAAAAGTTTCAACAAGTACGATATTGATTCTATACTTTCTTTATTGGCAGAGTTTGAGAATATTCAACTTTTAAATAAAAAAATAACGCTTTTGTTTAAAATAAAGAATCTTATAAAATATAGACTCTTTTCTTTTTCAATTTATAAATACTCGATAAATTCAATAATTGAATATCTTCAAAGTTTATTTTATGAAAATAAAGAAATTGAAATAACTAAACAAATAAATACTTTTGAAAATAAGTTATCAAATTTTGATTTTGAAAATAAAATGAAGTTATATACCCAAAAGTCAATGTTTTTATTAAAAAGATTTATCGCAAATAAATATAAATATGGCACTACAAGAACAAGTTTTAATAGTGATGTTTTATGGAGAGACTTTAGAAGTTTCATTGAAGAATATCCTATTGTTTTAAGTACAACACATTCCTTAAGAAACTCTACTGGGAATAGTTATTTATATGATTATTTGATAATAGATGAATCTTCTCAAGTTGATCTGCTTTCAGGTTCTTTAGCTTTATCTTGTGCAAAAAATGTGGTTATTGTTGGTGACCTAAAACAACTACCTCATGTAATTACAAATGAAACAAAAGATTTAATTCAAATTGTTTACAACCAATACAAAGTTGATGAAGCATATCATTATGACAATAACTTGTTACTATCAATTACTAAAATTTTTAAAGACGTTCCCAAAACACTTTTAAAAGAGCACTATAGATGCAATCCAAAAATCATAGGTTTTTGTAATAAAAAATTTTATAATAACGAGCTAATAGTTCTAACAAAATTCAAAAATGAAAATGAATCACCTTTAGTTTTATTTAATACTGCAGAAGGAAATCATGCAAGAGGAAAATACAATCAACGTCAAATTGACGTAATTACTAACGAGATATTACCTAATTTAAATGATAGTAGCATAGGAATAATCTCTCCATTTAGAAAACAAGTAAATAAAATAAATGAAGAGTATAAAAATAATAAAGAAATAGAAGTTGATACTGTACATAAATATCAAGGTCGTGAAAAAAATATAATCATTTTAAGTACAGTAGTAAATGATGAAGATGAATTCGCTGATGATAAGAACTTGTTAAATGTTGCTATTTCAAGAGCTGTAGATAAACTTTATGTAGTAGTTTCAGATAGAGAAAAGAATCAAAATATGAAAGATTTAGTAGGATATATTAAGTATTATAATTGTGATATTGTAGAAAGTAAAATTTACTCAATATTTGATTTACTTTATAAAAGCTATTCTTCTCATCTAAATAAGTATCAACAAAAATATAAAAATGTATCTGAACATAAATCTGAAAATTTGATGAGCCTTATAATTGATGAAGTACTGAAAGAGGATAACTTTCTTCACTTAGATGTTGTATTACATAGACAATTACGTGTGATAATTAAAGATTTTAGTTTACTAAATGAAGAAGAAACTAAATTTGTAAATAATGAAAATACTCATATAGACTTTTTAATATATAGCAAAATTAATAAACAGATTGTATTGGCAATTGAAGTTGATGGTTATAAGTATCATGAGGATAGTCCAATTCAAAAAAAGCGTGATAAATTAAAAGATGAAATATTAGAGAAATATAATATTCCAATAATAAGATTTGCAACTAATGCTAGTCAAGAAAGTAAAAAATTAAAAGAATGTTTAAAAAAGCTTGTATAACTTATTTCTAGTTTTTAATAATACATCTTTTTGATAAAAATTAGTAGAATAAATGCTAATAAAAAATTATATATTAAAGTAGGATTTTAAATGGAAGATTTTCAAAATGAAGTAATAGGTTTTATAGTTGTTGCGTTAGTTGTAATTATGTTAGCTTATTATGAATCAAAAATTAGAAAAAAAGATTAAATTAGCCTTAGTCAATAATCCAACCATGTTCTTTCAAATGTTCAACTCTTATTTTGTGAAATTTACTTAATACCTCGTGAAACTCGATAGGCTCCTTTGATGCTTTCCAATATACACCTTCTCCTATTTTTGTTTTTTGTACTTTTTTATAAAATGGAATTGATCCTAAAGCTTTAATCTCTTCTATGTAACTTGGTAATTCAGTTTCATATAATTTTGCAATTGAGTGAGCTTCTTCTTTAAATGCTTTAAAATCTACGCCTAATCTTTCACACAATGGTTTAAAATCATTTGGCCTAATATTTGATTGTTTTCCATTTATAGTTAAATGAGAATCGTAACCTTTCGATGTATCATACAAACCCGTACAAGATACATCATATAAAGGTGCAAAAAAAACTAAATTTCTATCATATATTAATGATAAATTTTTTGTATGCATATCTTCATGCTGAATAATTATAGAATAAACATAATGTTTTAAAAGTTCCATTCTTTCACGAGGATTTATTAGTTCTTTTGCGATTCTTTCAAATAATCTTTCACTAGTTGTATCATATTTATTATCACTTCTTAATCCCATAAAAACGGCAAATGTAGATTTAGCATATCTATGTAATCCAAACCTATCAAACCTTTTTACAATATAGTGGTACTCTTCATCACTTGCATTTTTTACAATTGCACTAAATGGAACTCTAAAGCCTAATGTATTTTTAGCAAATGACATAAATAAATGCTCATTTAAAGATATATGAGGAAAATAATTTTCATTGTCTTTATTTGCCTTTGGTTTACTGTATGGTTTTAGTATATATGCATGTATAGAATCATCTAATACTATCTTTTTATTATCCATATCTATATTAACCAATTTTTTATACTGAAATCCAGATATCCCATGAGCTTTTTTTATCTCTAATTTTGAGATATCATAACCATCAGGAAATAATATTTCGTCTTCAATATCAACTACAAAATCTTTTAAAATATTAATTTTTGGATTAGTACCTAATATTTCACTTAAAGAGGATGAATAAGGACGATTAGAGCTTGTATTCTTTACTATTTCTCTTGTTTTTGTAAAAGACAAATCACCTATATTATCTTCTAGCATTGTTAATATTTTAAACTCATCAGCAGTTTTTGAAGTTGTTTCTAGTATTTCTCTATTAATCCCCTCTGGTATATTTTCTTCAAACACTGCAGGGATATTATTAAAATCAAATGGACTTATTTGTAAATCTAAACTAGGAATAGGCTTAGATTTATTTATCAAAAATTCATTATCATAATAAAATCTATATCTATCGTTTAATTTAAATAAAATACCTGCAATTTCATTATCTTTAAGCACATAAATAAATTCAAATCTTTTATAATTTGAGATAATATCATTAATTGCATACTCAGTTGTAGATGCGCTACCTTGAGTTATTACTCTATTACTCTCTACTAACTCTTTTAAATTAGCTTGCAATGTTCTTACACTAGGTTTATATTTATCTAATTTATTAATTAAAAACTTTAAGCTAACGAATTTATTTTCTATATGTAATTCTTCAAGAATAGCTATAAATATTGGTTTCATTCTCATTTTATTCCTTTAAGCTTATTACGAATGTATTTTATATTAATTTAAGATTATATATAAATTTTATAAAAAAATCAACTAAAATATTAATTTATTCTTAATAAGTTACGCAATATGCTTAAATTATTATCTGGAAATTTTGAGTATATTTAAAACTTGTTTTATAATAACTTGTATTCAAATTTTCAAAGAATTTTGTTCAAAATAAAAAAATTGGAGCGAATTTTGGAGCGAATTGATTTTTTAATCAATTTTTACTACAAAAAAATGCTTTGAAAAGTTAAAAATATTTAAAAAAATACAAGGTTTTTTCTCTAATTCTTCACTTCTTAATACCGATATTATAGGCTTATAGCTATTTTACCTTTTTTATGATAGAATAAATAAATTATTTAAAGGAGTATGTTATGAATACAAGCATTGTAGGAAGACACATAAATTTAACGGATGCGATAAAAGATTATGTTAATAGTTCAGTTGAAGTGTTTAAAAAATATAATTTAGATATTATTTCTGTTGCTTCTACTATTTCTGCAGATGAAAAACAAGGTAAAAAAGCATTTTCATTCGAATTTACTTTAAATATTGCAAATATTGATACTGTTGTTGTAAAACAGAAAGATAAAGATTTATATGCAGCAATCGATATTGCTGTTGATAGAGTATCAAAAGTTTTAAGAAGACATCATGATAAAATAGCTTCTCACAAAGCAACAAAACTTAGCGAAGTTGAAGTAAATGAAATTGAAGATAAAATTGCAAAAGAACTTGAAAAATTTGAAGATGAAATAATGCCAGTTAGACTTACTTCATATAAACCAATAGATATTGAAGAAGCACTTGAAGAGTTAAAAAATTCAACTGCTGCATTCAAAGTTTTCTATGATAAAGATAATAATATGAGAGTTTTATATAAAAGTTCAATTCCAGGTAAATTTGGGTTGTATTAAAAAGAGCTCTTATCAAAAAAAGGTATTAGCAAACGCGCTAATACCTTTTTTATTTTATAATGAAAAAATAGGATTAAAAAATAGATGGATAACACACTAAAAAAAATAGCATTGATTGGACAACCTAATGTAGGAAAATCTTCACTATTTAATAGAATTGCAAATAAAAGAATTGCTATTGTTTCGGATATGGCAGGTACTACTAGAGATATCAGAAAACACGAAATAGAGATTTTAGACAGAGTTGGACTTTTGGTTGATACAGGTGGTATTGACGATACAAATGATGCAATATTTTCAAATGTAAAAAGAAAAGCAATAGAAACTGCAAAAGAAGCGGATATTATACTTTTTATGGTTGATGGAAAAAATATACCTGATGATAAAGATAAAGAGTTATTTTATGAACTACAAAGATTAGGAAAAGAGTTAGCTTTAGTTGTAAATAAAATAGATAATGATAAAGAGTTAGAAAGACTTTGGGAATTTTTTGAATTTGGAATAGGAGATGAAAATCTTTTTGGAATTTCAGTTTCTCACAATCGTGGAACAAAACTATTATTTGAATGGATTTACAAACATCTTCCAGTAAACCTTGAAACAGTAGCAAGGGAAGAAGCAGAAGCATTAAAAAAACAAAGAGAAGAAAATTTTGAATTTGATGATGAAGAAGATTTTTCAAGTGAAGGTATAGAATCTCTTGAAGAAGAAACAGTTGAAATAGATGATAGCAAAATAAATGTTGCAATTATTGGAAGAGTAAATGTAGGAAAATCTTCAGTTTTAAATGCTATTGTAGGAGCAGAACGTTCAGTTGTTTCTCCAATTGCAGGAACTACAATTGATCCTGTTGATGAATCTTTTGAATATAAAGAAAAACAAATCACTTTTGTTGATACAGCAGGTTTAAGAAGAAGAGGAAGCATAGAAGGAATAGAAAAATATGCTCTAATGAGAACTAAAGAGATGCTTGAAAAAGCAAATATGGCATTAGTTGTACTTGATGCTTCAAGAGAATTAACTGATTTAGATGAAAAAATTGCTGGATTAGTTGATGAATATGGATTAGGAACAATTATTGTTTTAAATAAATGGGATGAAAATATGGACACATTCCAAAAAATAGAAGAAGAGATAAGAAGAAGATTTAGATTTTTATCTTATGCTCCTATTATTGCAGTTTCAGCAAAAACAGGAAGAAGTATAGAAAGATTAAAAGACAAAATCATAGAAATCTTTGATAACTATACACAAAGAATACCAACTTCACAATTAAATAAAGTTATTGAAGAAGCTGTTATTAGACACTCTCTTCCTAGTCCAAATGGTGCATATTTAAGGATATATTATACAACTCAATTTTCAACTAGACCTCCAAAAATTGCTCTTGTTATGAATAAACCAAATCTTTTACACTATTCATATAAACGATATTTAGTGAATTTTTTAAGAGAAAGATTCAATTTTGAAGGAACACCAATCCATGTTATAGCACGTGGAAAGAATGACAAAATGGGTGATGAAGAGTATTTAGAAAGATAATTAAAAAAAGTTCTGGAGAAAAATTCTTGGGTAAATTAAATATAATAAAAAATGATATTTTATCAGGGATTACTGTTGCTGTTGTAGCACTTCCTTTAGCTTTAGCATTTGGTGTTGTAAGTGGAGCAGGAGCAACAGCAGGACTTTATGGCGCAATAATATTAGGATTCTTTGCAGCACTCTTTGGAGGAGTTCCTGTTCAAGTATCAGGACCAACTGGACCTATGACAGTTGTTTTTGCAGCAATTTTAGCAGCTTTTCCAAATGATTTTTCATCAGCAATGATGGTTGTCTTTTTAGCTGGACTTTTACAAATCTTATTTGGAATAGTTGATTTAGGAAAGTGGGTAAAATATATTCCATATCCAATTATTTCTGGGTTTATGTGTGGAATAGGCGTAATTATTATGATTTTACAGATAAATCCATTTTTTGGAGTAGAATCAAATAGTTCAATAGTATACGTTCTTACTCATATTACTGAAACATTAAAAAATATAAATTATGATGCTTTACTAATTGGTAGTATTACTTTAATAATTATGTTTTTAACTCCAAAAAGAGTATCAAAAATCGTTCCTTCTGCTTTAATTGCTTTATTTGTTGTAACTATAATCTCTATTTATATGAATTTTAATGTTATGACGATTGGAGAAATTCCAAAAGCTTTACCTGAATTTAATTTTCCATTTTCATTTGATATTTTACATCTAAATATAATATTTACATATGCAATAACTTTGGCTCTTTTAGGTTCTATTGATACGCAACTAACATCTGTGTTAGTTGATTCAAGGATGAAAACAAAACATAATTCAAAAAAAGAGCTAATAGGTCAAGGTATAGGAAATACTATATGTTCATTTTTTGGAGCAGTTCCTGGTGCTGGTGCTACTATGAGAACTATTGTTAATATAAATAATGGTGGAACAACAAAATTATCAGGAATAGTTCATTCTATTACATTATTGCTAATCATACTTTTTTTTGCACCACTTGCTTCAAAAATTCCATTAGCTTTACTTGCTGGAATTTTAATAAAAGTTGGTATTGATATATTAGATTATAGATTTTTAAAAATTATTACAAAAGTTTCAAAAGAAGATTTAATTATTATGTTAGTTGTATTTTTCTTAACGGTATTTGTTGACCTAATAATGGCTGTTGGAGTAGGTATCACAATAGCATCAATACTTGCGCTTTATCAAATTTCTATGAAAACTCAAATGAAAATCATACCATCAAAAATATCATTTAATGAACATAATAAAATTTTTGATATAGAAATTATTAGAGTTAAAGGTTCTTTATTTTTTGGAACAGCAACAGCTTTAGATAATACTTTAGAAAAAATCAAAAATGATAAAAATATTATTATTGATTGTAAAAATATTCATTTATTAGACATTTCTGCTATTTTTAAACTTGAAGATATTATTGAAAAATTTAAAGAAAAAGAGTTAGAAATAGTTTTAGTTATGAGACATAGACATAAAAAAAGAATTTTATCGATTGATGATTCTGGTATTTTTAAAAATATTAAGATATATAAAAGTCTTGATGATGCTATAAATTATTTAAAAGAGATAAATTCTAAATGAAAAAAATATATTTATTAAATGAACAAAAACATGAAGGTATCGAAAATTTAGAAGTTTTTCAAATAAAGTATATAAAATCAGATATTGATTTAAAAAAATATGATGCTTTAGTTTTTACATCAAAAAATGGTGTAAAAGCTATAAACTCTTTTAATCAAGATTGGAAAAATATTCCTTCTTATGCGATAGCTCAAAAAACAGCAAATACTATAATAAAATTGGGTGGAGTTGTTGAATTTATAGGAAACTCTGGGCATGGAAATGATTTTGCTTATGAATTAAAAGATGTTTTAAAAGATAAAAAAGTGTTATATGTTAAGGCTTTAAAAACAGTTTCAAATTTGCCAAATATTTTAAAAGAAAATGGTGTTTTTTTAGATGAAATAATCGCTTATAAAACTTCTTGTAAAAAATCAAATATCATTTTAGAAGAAAATTCTATATTTATATTTACCTCTCCTTCAAGTGTTGAATGTTTTTTTAAACAATACTCTTGGAAAGATTCATATAAAGCTATTGTTATTGGAAAAACTACAGCTGAGTTTTTGCCTTCAAATATAAATTATGAAATTAGTTCTCAAACTTCAGTTGAAGAGTGTATAAAATTAGCTAAACAACTCTCTTAACTCTAATTTAATCATTTTTTAAATAAAATATCTGCGTCTAAGTGGTTCGAGATTTCCATTGTTGTGGGTCCGAATAATTAATTTTCGTAGACAATATGTAGTCAGATGGTGTGCAGCGATTCATTGCGTTCTCGCTCCTAAAATTTGCACTTGTCTGCAATTTGTGGCTTATGTGGGCCATTTAATGGTTAACGGCTACTTGGATAAATATTTTTTAATCTGTTTTACAAGGAATTATCGTGAATATATTAATACTAGGAAGTGGTGGTAGAGAATTCTCTATTGGATTATCTATATTCAAAGAAAATGCTCATAATCTATTTTTTATGCCAGGAAATGGTGCTACTGATAAATTAGGGAAAAATATAAATATAAAAGATTATAATGATTTAGCAATTTGGGCAAAAGATAATTCTATTGATTTAACTATTGTAGGACCAGAAGCTCCTTTAGTAGATGGTGTTGTTGATATATTTAAAAAACATAACTTAACAATTTTTGGACCAAGTGCAGCAGCTGCTAGACTTGAAGGTTCTAAAGTTTATATGAAAAATATATTAAAAAAATATAACATACCAACAGCAGCATTTATTGAAACTTCAGATAAAAAAGAAGCTTTTGATTTTATTGAGACTATGAATTTACCAATAGTTGTAAAAGCAGATGGTTTATGTGCAGGAAAAGGTGTAATTATTGCTCAATCAAAAGATGAAGCAAAAACAGCAGTTTCAGATATGCTTTCTGGTGCTTCATTTGGAGATGCTGGAACGAGTGTCGTTGTTGAAGAATACTTAGATGGATATGAATTATCAGTTTTTGCAATTTGTGATGGTGAAAATTATAAAGTTTTACCAGCAGCTCAAGATCATAAAAGAGTAGGGGATGGTGATACTGGACCAAATACTGGAGGAATGGGTGCTTATGCTCCAACTCCACTTGTAAATGACGATATTTACAAAAAAATTGAAGAAAGAGTGATAAAACCAACTTTAAAAGGAATGCAAAATGAAGGTGCACCTTTTGAAGGTGTGTTATTTATTGGAGTAATGGTTGTAAAAGGTGAACCAATTATTTTAGAATATAATGTTAGATTTGGTGATCCTGAGTGTGAAATTTTAATGCCACTTTTAGATACACCTGTTTCAGAACTATTTTATAAAGGTGCAACGAAACAGCTTGATAAACTGGACATTAAAATCAAAGATGAATTTGGTGTGGGTGTAGTAATTGCGAGTGAAAACTATCCTTATAGTTCTAGTAAACCTGTAGAGATAACTGTTGATGAAATTGAAAATGAACTTTTAAATAATTCCCATATCTCTTATGCAGGTGTTGAAAAAATAGATGGAAAATTAATTGCAACAGGTGGAAGAGTTCTTGTTTGTGTAGGTTTTGGAAAAACTATAAAAGAAGCAAGAGACAATGCATATAAATTAACTACTAAAGTTCATTTTTCTGGTAAAAAATGTCGTTCAGATATAGCTTATCAAGCTTTAAAGTAATAATTTATGGAAAATAATAGTTCTAATCTTCAGTTGGCTTCAATGCGTTCACGTGCATTTGCTTATATTATTGATGATTTAATTGTTACAATAATTGTTATGGCTATTTTTTGGGATAATATTATGTCTGTTAGTCATGATACAGATGCAATGATATATTTAATGCAAACAGAGTTAGTAATGCCTTTATTTGTTTTAAAAATTATTTATCAAACTTTTTTTGTTTGGTACTATGGAGCAACTATAGGAAAAATTGTTGCAAAAATTAGAGTAATTGATGCATATCATTGGGGTAGGGTATCTATATTTTCAGCTTTATTAAGAGCCGTTGGAAGAATTTTTTCAGAAATGTTCTTTTATATAGGTTTTTTAATAGGCTTTTTTAACGATGGGAGAAAAACATTCCATGATTTTACTGGTAAAACGTTGGTGGTAAATGCGTAAAATAATTACTTCTTTAATAATTACTTCTGCTTTATTACAAGCACAAGAACTAAATAATGAAAAATTTCAGCTAATTGCTAAAGATATTGACTCTAAAGATAAAGTAATAACAGCAGTTGGCGATGTTGTGATATATTCACCTACATATTATCTAAGTGCAGATAAAATTATTTTTGATCAAGATAATGAAACATTTGAACTTTTTGATAATGTTTTAATTATAAAAGACAACAATATTCAAACACAAAGTAATTATGCTTTTGTTGATTTAAAAAATGATGTTTCAAAACAATATCCTACTTTTTTATATGAAAATAGTAGTAATATCTGGATAAATACAAAAGAATCTAATAAAAATAAAGATTTAGTGGATCTTGAAAATTCGATTATTTCTTCTTGTGATTGTGAAGATCCTGTTTGGAGTATTAGAGCTTCTTCTATGGACTATGATACAGAAAAAATGTGGATAAATACATATAACTCAAGGTTATACGTAAAAAATGTACCAGTATTTTATACACCATATTTTGGATTTCCTACAGATACAACAAGAAGAACAGGATTATTAATTCCAACTTTAGGTTATTCTAGCAGTGAAGGTTTTAGATATTCTCAACCAATCTTTTTTGCTCCAGCAGATAATTATGATTTTGAATTAATTCCCCAAATTAGAACAAATAGAGGAGAAGGTGCTTATGGTATTTATAGATATGCAGATTCTCCTGATTCAATATTAAAAATCAAAGTTGGATATTTTAATGAAAAATCAACTTATATGGAAGAAGAAGGTTTAAATAACAGTGAAGATTACGGTGCTGATTTAGAATATTCAAGAAGAAACCTTTTTGCTACAGAAAAAGAACATCAAGATGGAGTTTATGTTTTAGCGAAATATTTAAATGATGTTGAATATAAAAATCTTGATGATACTTCTACTTATTCTATAAATACAGATAAAAAAATTGAATCAAAATTTAATTACTTTTATAATACTCCAGATTATTATGCAGGAACTTATGCTAGATATTATATAGATACATCAAGAGATGCTACTACAAAAGAGATGATTTCAAATAATGAAACTCTTCAAGAATTACCACAAGTTCATCTTCACTCTTATAATAAGGAATTATTAGATAGTTTAGTCTATTCTATGGATGCAAAATATATGAATTATACTAGACCAAGAGGTTTGACTGCAAATGTTTATGAATTTAATCTTCCTATTAGTTATACAAAATATTTTGCAGATGATTTTTTATATCTTACTTTAGAAAATAAAACTACTCTAAATAAATATGAATATGGTAACTACAAAGAAGGATTTAAATATCTAAATGGTACTAGTAGTTACAAATATGAAGATGGAACTTTAGTTCAAAATAGAAGTTCTATATTACTTGGAAGCGATTTAATTAAACCTTACAATGATTATTTACATACAATAAATTTAAGTGCTGAATATGTTATTCCTAAAAACTTAAAAGAAGATGGTGATTTGTATGGAATAACAGTTGAAAAACAAAATGATGAAGCTAGATATAATGAATTGAGTATTTTTCCTACTTTAAAAGATCAAAAATATGTAAATTTATCATTGAATCAATCTTTATATGATAAAGAAAATTTAAAACAATTTATAAATCATAAAATGACTCAAGCTATTCTATATGATGATATAGGTGATGCAAGACTTGAAGATTATGAAAACTACGTAAAAATAAATCATGATTACGGTTCAATTTCTGGAAGAATAATTTACAATATTGAAGATGGTCAAGTAGTAGAAGATAGTATTAATAATACACTTAAATTTGGTTATCTTTCTTTTGGAGCGGGGTATTACCAATCTAAAAAAACAGACAATATTTTTAATGATAGAGAAGATTTAGAGTCGTATAGATTTAATGTAGCTTATAAATTAGCAAAAGATTATTCTGTGAGATATTATGAAAATTATAATATAAAAGAAAAAACTAGAAATAGACAAGGAATAGGTTTAGCTATAGATGATAATTGTTGGAATTTAGATCTTTTAGTTGAAAAAGAAATATATCCTAGAAGTACAGGAGATTATGATGCTAAAGAACAAACAGTTCTTTATGCAATTTTAACTTTAAAACCAATAGGTGGAATTAGACAAAAATATGAATTGGAAGAGAACAGTAAATAATGAGTTCTGATAAAATATTTTTTAAGAATAGAGAAGTCGCAGCGTATAAACTGCTTGATATATTACCAATAGATAGTATGAGACTTGAAGATTGGACTGTAATAGCAAGTTCATATGGTGGTTTTGAAATTGCTAAAATTGTGGCATCGTCTTTAAATGGAAAATTTGATATTATGTTTTCAAGTAAAATATATGCTCCAAATAATGAAGATTGTGAAATAGCAGTAGTTACAGAACATGAAGAAGTTTTAATACATGATGAACTATTAAAGTCTTTTGATATTAGTTTAGATTATGTATATTCGAAGTCTAAATTAATCTTTGAAGAGTCTATTAAAAATAGAGTTAATAGATTCAGAAAAGGAAAACAAATAGAAGAATTAGAAAATAAAAACGTTTTAATTGTAGATGAAGGAATAAATACAGGGCTTACAATAATGGCTTGTATAAAAACTGCCATTAACTTAAAAGCAAAATCTATTTCAGTCGCAGTTCCAGTATTACCAGTATTAAGTATACCATCTATTGAAGCAATCGCTGATGATTTATATTTTATAAAAAAATTAGAACATTTTGTAGAAATAGATTTTTATTACGATAGTTTAGAAGAGTTGAGTTTTGAAGATATTGAAAAAATAAATAAAGAAGGATAAAAAATTATGTCAAAAGTTTGTGAATTTGAATTAAATGGAAAACAAGAGATTTTTGAATTTGAAAAAGTAGCAAAACAATCAAATGGTGCTGTTCTAGCAAAAATAGGGAATGCTGTTGTTTTAGCAACTGTTGTAAGTGAATTTGATAATCCTGTTAGTGAAGATTTCACACCTTTAACAGTTCAATATATTGAAAAAACTTATGCTGCAGCAAAATTACCAGGAGGATTTATAAAAAGAGAAGGGAAACCTAGTGATTTTGAAACATTAACATCAAGAGTGATAGATAGAAGTTTAAGACCACTTTTCCCTAAAGGTTATGTTTATCCTACAACAATTACAGTTATGGTTTTAAGTGCTGATAAAAATGTTGATTTACAAACTTTATCTTTAAATGCAGCAAATGCAGCTTTATATACTTCAAATTTACCAATTAAAAAATCAGTTTGTGGAGTTAGAGTTGGAAAAATCGAAAATACTCTTGTAATTAATCCAACAAATGAACAATTAGAAAATTCAACTTTAGATTTATATGTAGCTGGTTCTAAAGATGAATTATTGATGATAGAGATGAAAACTATCTCTTCAAGTGAACTTATAGAGATTGATATTGAAGCATTTACTAAAATTCATAATACAAATGAAATGAATGAAGAATCTTTAATAGAGGCAATATCTTTTGCACAAAATGCACTAAAAGAAGCAAATTTAACTTATGAGAAAGCTTTTGAAGAAGTTTCAAAAACTAAAGTTGAAGTTGAATTAATAAAATTTAGTGTAGAAGAAGAAATAATATCTTATGTAAGAGAAAATTTTTCAAATGATATTAAAGAAGCTATTAAAAAACTTGCAAAAAGTGAAAGAGCTACTGAGCTAAAAGAAGTTGCAAAAATGATTTCAAAAAATGATTATTGTACTTCAAATGAAATAGAATTTAATACTATTTATGAAGCAGTTAGTATTGTAAAAAGAGAAATTGTAAGAGCTATGATTGTAAATGAAAAAGTAAGAGCAGATGGAAGAGGACTTAAAAATGTAAGACCTATTTCAATTGAAACAAATATTTTACCATCAACTCATTCTTCTTGTCTTTTTACAAGAGGTGAGACACAAGCACTTGTTATTGGAACAATTGCTGGACCTAAAGATGGACAAATGTATGAAGTTTTAACAGACAAATCAACTTCAATGGAAAACTTTATGGTTCATTATAATTTTCCAGGATTTAGCGTTGGTGAAGCAAAACCAATGTTTGGAGTTGGAAGAAGAGAATTAGGACATGGAAATTTAGCTAAAAAAGCGCTTGAAGCAACTATTGATAAAGATTATAATGAAACTGTAAGATTAGTTTCTGAAATACTTGAATCAAATGGTTCTTCTTCTATGGCAACTGTTTGTGGTGGTTCTTTAGCATTAAAAGCAGCTGGAATTCCAATTTCTGATTTAGTTGCCGGTGTTGCAATGGGAATGGTTGTTGAAAATGATAAATATGCTATTTTAACT
Organism: Arcobacter lacus; assembly: GCF_003063295.1. Classification (NCBI taxonomy): domain Bacteria; kingdom Pseudomonadati; phylum Campylobacterota; class Epsilonproteobacteria; order Campylobacterales; family Arcobacteraceae; genus Arcobacter; species Arcobacter lacus. The sequence continues at coordinate 32,686 of NZ_MUXF01000002.1, read as the reverse complement.
GATATTATGGGATTAGAAGATCATGATGGTGATATGGATTTTAAAGTAGCAGGAACATCTAAAGGAATTACAGCTTTACAAATGGATATAAAACTTGGAGGAATTGAATTATCAGTTTTAAAAGAGGCTTTACTTCAAGCAAAAGAAGGAAGAAGTCATATTTTATCTTTAATGGAAGATGCTGCAAAAGACATTGTTCCAAGTGAAGCTTTACCTTTAATCGAGCAATTTGCTATTGATCCAAGTAAAATAATGGTAGTTATAGGAAAAGCAGGAGCTACAATAAAAGAAATTATTGAAAAATTCACAGTATCTATTGATTTAGATAAAGATAGTGGAACAGTAAAAGTAAGTGGTGGAAATAAACAAAATATTCTTGATGCTTGTGAACATATTAAAACTATTTCAAATAATGCTCCTTCAAAAAAAGATGCTTCTAAAAATATAGATTTTGAAAAGTTATATTCTGTTGATGAAGTTGTACTTGGAAAAGTAGAAAGGCTAGCAGATTTTGGTGCATTTATTCTTTTACCAAAAGGTGGAGAAGGTCTTTTACATATTTCAAAAATCTCAAAAGATAGAGTAAATAATATTGCTGATGTTTTAAGTATTGGTCAAGAAATAGAAGTAAAAGTACTTAAAGTAAAAAAAGACAGAATAGAACTATCATCAAACTAATCCTAATTTTAGGATTAGTTTCTCCTCAAAAAAAACTCTTATATTCTTTTTTCAATAAATATTAATAATATAAAATTAATATTTTTTATGCTAGTATGTACTAAAATATTTTTATATGTAGAGATTTTGAAGGAATTTATATGGTTAAGCTTTTAATAGTAGATGATTCTACAATGTTAAGGGATATGCTGAATTACGCATTAAATGAAGGTGGTTATACTAACGTAACTGAAGCAGTTGATGGTGTCGATGGTTTAGCAAAAGCGAAAGCTACAGACTTTGATTTAATAATCACAGACGTAAATATGCCGAATATGGATGGATTAGCTCTTATTGGTGAGTTGAGAAAACTACCACAATATTCAAAAACACCTATTTTGGTTCTTACTACAGAAAGAAGTGATGAAATGAAAGCAAAAGGTAAAATGGCAGGAGCAACAGGATGGATTGTAAAACCTTTTGTTCCAGACCAATTATTAAAAGCAGTGAATATAGTTTTAAGCAGATAAAAAGGAGCTTTTATGTCGTTTGATATTTCTAAATATAGAGAGATGTTTCTAGAAGAAGCAGTTGAACTTTTTGAATCAGCAGATAATGTACTTTTAGAAGCTGAAAATAATGGTTCTTTAACAGATGATGAAATGGGTCAATTGTTCAGAGATGTACATACATTAAAAGGAAGTGGTGCTTCTGTAGAATTGGCTTTTTTTGCTGAATTTACACATGATGTTGAGAACTTAATGGACAAGTTAAGAAGTCATAAAATTGAGTTTGTTCCTGAAATGGCTGGAACTTTAATCGATGGGCTTGATGTTATGAAAGAGATATTGGATCTTGAAGTAGCAGATCAAATGACTAGAGAAAAATTTGTAGAGATGACAAGCTCTTTATTAGAAGATATTAGAGCTTATTCAAATGGTACTGCTGTACAAAAGGTAGAAACTCCAAAAATTGAAGAAAAGAAAAAAGAAATTCCATCAGTAAATTCTTCTGATAAAGAAAATTTTGGATTTTTTGATAATGGATTAAATGAACAAAGAGACAACAAAAACCAACCTTATGGAATTTTTGCTGATGATGACATAAATGAAGAACAAAAAAATTATGGCTTTTTTGATGATAATTTAGAAAAAAAATCAGATAATTTAAATGATGATGATTTTAAATTAGATAATAATAAAGAAGATTTTGGATTCTTTGATGATATGCCAAGTATATCTCCTGATTCAGTTATGAAAACAAATGATATTGAAGAGCAAAAAATAGAAATACCATCTACTATTCAAAAAGAAACAGAAATAGCTACAAAAAAACCAAAACCTACTACTAACAATACAGAAGATGAAGCTAAAAAAGTTGCTTCAAACAATAATAATAGTATTAGAGTAAATCTAGATAAAATTGATTTATTAATGAATAATGTAGGTGATTTAGTTATTACAAATGCTATGCTTACACAATTTTCTTCTACTATAGAAGAGACAAAAACTAGAGGTTCAGTTTTAGAAAGATTAGAATTATTGGAAAGACATATTAGAGATATGCAAGATTCTATCATGAGTATTAGAATGGTTCCTATGGATTCAATATATTCAAAATTCCCAAAAGTTGTAAGGGATATTTCTAAAAAACTTAACAAAAAAGTAGAATTCAAACATTATGGGGATAATGTTGAAATTGATAAAGCTATGATTGAAGGTTTAACAGATCCTTTAATGCACATTATTAGAAACTCTTTAGATCATGGTATTGAAATGCCAGAAGACAGGGTTGCTCTTGGAAAAACAGAAACAGGTTCTATTAGTATTTCAGCTGAGCAAGCGAATGGTCAAATGATTATTACTATACAAGATGATGGAAAAGGTATAGACTCAGAAAGAGTTGCACAAAAAGCTTTAGAAAAAGGTCAAATTGATGAAAATCAATATAATGCTATGACTAATAATGAAAAAGCTCTACTAATTTTTGGAGCAGGAATTTCAACTGCAGATAAAATCACTGATATTTCTGGACGTGGTGTAGGAATGGATGTTGTTAAAACAAATATTCATAAATTAGGTGGAGTTATTAATCTTGATACAGAAATAGGAAAAGGTACAACTATTACGATTATGTTACCACTAACTCTTGCAATATTAGATGGTTTAGATATTAGAGTTGCAAATCAAAAATACATTTTACCATTAAGTTCTATAGTAGAATCACTTCAACCAACTGCAGATATGATTAAAAAAATTGGTGATGGAACACAAGATTTATTAATGTTAAGAGAAGAATTTATACCTGTAGTGAAATTACATCAACTATTTGGTTTAGAAAAAAGCTTTGAAAAACTAGAAGATGGAATGTTAATTGTAGTTAAATCAGGAAATACAAAAGTGGCTTTATCTATAGATGAATTCTTAAATCAACATCAAGTTGTTGTTAAACCACTTGATAAAAACTTTAGAAGTGTTCAAGGAATAGGGGCTGCTACAGTTAAAGGTGATGGAAGTATTGGTCTTATTTTAGATGTTGTAGGAATCATTAATGCACAAATTAAAATAGAAAAAGATATGAATGCTATGAAAAAGGCTTCTTAAATAACATGTCAGAAAAAAATGAAGTTCATGAAAGGATAAAAAAACTTCTTTATTCTTTGACAGGAATTACTCTAACAGAGAATAAAGATATTATGATTTCTAATAGAATTGATAAATTAAAAAGAAATTGTAAATTTTATGGTGATATTGAAGATTTATTGACTTCTATTGAAAAAGGCAATAATGTAACAGAGTTTATTAACTCATTTACAACAAATAAAACTCATTTTTTTAGAGAAGATTTTCATTTTGTTGATTTAAAAAATAGAGTTCTTCCTGAATTTGCAAAAAATGGTCAAAAAATAAATATGTACTGTTCTGCTTCTTCAACAGGGGAAGAGCCATATTCTATGGCAATGACGGTTTTAAAGACAAGCGAAGATTTAGGAAAAACTATAAGTGCTTCAATTATAGCAACAGATATTGATACTAGTGTATTACAATATGCAGCAAATGGTATTTATAGATATTCAAAAGCTTCAAAAGAGTTTCCGGAATGGATAAAACCACAAAAATATTTTAAAAGAAGAGTTCAACAAAATCTTTCTGGAGAAGAAGTATTAATAAAAGTAAATGATGAGTTAAAAAGAATGATTAATTTTCATGTTATGAATTTAAATGACTCTTCATATCCATTCTCTAAAAATCAATTTGATGTAATTTTTTGTAGAAATGTTTTAATATATTTTTCAGTTGAAGATCAAAATACAATACTAAAAAAGTTATTTGCTCACTTAAAAATAGGTGGGACACTATATCTAGGGCATTCTGAAAATCCACAAGATTTAATAAAATATGTAAAAAGAATAGGGCAGAATATTTTTATAAAAGAGAAGGAAATCTTTTGATTATAATAGGACATAAAGATGGAAGTATTGAAAAGTCTTCTTCTGTTAGATTTACTGATAAAACTAAAGGATACAACACTTACACAGTAATTGGTGGAGAATTTGCTGTTGGAAATGATGATGATAATGTTGCCTTTAAGACACTTCTTGGTTCTTGTGTTGCCATTATGTTTTATGATAAAACAAAAAAAATAAAAGCTATGAATCATTTTTTATTGCCAAATACAAATGATAATAGAAATGATATGAAATATGGACTATATTCTGTTGAAGCAATGCTAAATGAAATGTATAAACTTGGATGTAGTAAAACAAATATGGTAGCAAAAATATCTGGTGGTGCTGATATTATGCAATTAGATTTGTCATCTTCTTCTAATAATACTATTGGGAAAAGAAATGTTGAATTTGCTAAAGATTTTTGTAAATCAGAAGGTTTTAAAATAGTTAGTGAACATACAAGAGGTGAAAATGGTAGATTAATCCTTTTAGCTGATGATTTTGAAACTTTTATTAAAGTTACTCAAAAATCTGAAACTAATAATAAAATTCTATCTACAGAAAAATCTTTACAACAAGAAATCAAAAGAGAACCAGTTATCAAAGAATATATTGGTGGTGTTGACTTGTTTGATAATAATAAACATAAAAAAGCTGAACCAGAGATGGAAATCGAGCTTTTCTAAAAAACTTTTAAAAAAGAAATAGGAAAGGGTATGTATACAGTTTTAGTTATAGATGATTCTGCTTCAATGAGAAGTATAATTAAAGATATGATAAATTCTATTGAAGACTTTGAAGTAATAGCAGTAGCAACAGATGCCTATGATGCTAGAGAAAAAATTAAAGAATATGAACCAGATTTAGTAACGATTGATATAAATATGCCTAAAATGGATGGTGTTACATTTTTAAGAAATTTAATGCGTCTTCATCCTATGCCAGCAGTTGTAATCTCTGGAGAAAGTGTTAGAGGAAATGATATTTTTGATGATGGAGCAGTAGGTTTTATTCCTAAACCAAACTCTGGTGAACCTATGTCAAACTTTGAAGCTAGAATAAAAGATACTTTATTGAATTTGACATTCCTTTTGAGTAGATATACTTTAAAAAAGTCTCCTGCTATAAAAAAACCTACAACTTATAAATCAACACATAATGTTGATTATAAAGTACATCCTGACGAAGTTATACCTCTTAGAGCAGCAAAATTTCCAGGAGCAAAAGTAATAGCAATTGGTTCATCAACAGGTGGAGTTGAATCACTATTAAGAGTTTTTAAAAAACTTCCTAGTGGATTACCCCCAATTGTTTTAACACAACATATTCCTTATGGTTTTTCGAACTCTTTGGCTCATAGATTAAATGATAATTCTGAAGTTGAAGTTTGTGAGGCAAAAGATGGAATGATTTTAGAAAAAGGTCACGCTTATTTAGCCCCAGGAAATATGCATTTAACTATTGAAAAATATGGAAATGATTTTAAAACAAAATTGCTTGATACAAAAAAAGTAAGCCAACATAAACCAAGCGTCGATGTTCTTTTTAGATCAGTTAATAATACAGTTGGTGGTGGAGCAATGGCTGTTATGATGACAGGTATGGGAGATGATGGAACAATAGCTATGAAAGAATTATTTGATAATGGTGCATATACAGTTGCTCAAAATGAAGCAAGTTGTGTAGTATTTGGTATGCCTATGAAAGCGATACAAGCAGGAGCTGTAAAAGATATAGTACATTTAGATGAAATTGCTGATTATATTATTAATTTCTCAAAAGGAAAACTCAAATAATATGTTTATTAAAATAATAGATTGTACAGAGAGTTATAATCAAGATATAGAAGGAATTGTAACTTTTTTTACAAATTATTTTAATGCTTTGAATGTAAAAAATGAAAGAATTAAATTTAAAGATTATAGGATAGTAACTTGTACGCAATGTAGATGTTGCACACAAATAAAAGGTGAAGAACCAGTAAAATGTGTTATAAAAGATGATATGAATCCTTTACTTGACAAAATAGAAGAGGGTGATGCTTATGTCATTTTAGAAGATAGAAATGATTTATTTAATAAAAATAAAGTTCATGAAAAAGTAGAAAGTAGGTTAATAGCATATAGATATTGGCCTTATGGACAAGCTGATTCGATATTAAGAAATCCTTTCTTGAAAAAAACATCTATTTTGATAAATTACAATACAACTAAATACTTTATGAATCATAGCTTTTATACAACTAAAATTTCGATGGAAGATGTTTCAGTTTCTATTGGAGCTCAAGTTTTAGATTGGCAAGTAATCATTCCTACAAATGATTTAATTAAAGATTATGCAAAAAGACTAAAAGAATTAGCGGATTTATTGATAAATTCATTAAAAAAGTAAAAAGATAAAGTGGAAAATAAAAATACAAAAGCTAAGATTTTAGGACTGGTTAGTTTCGGTCATTTTACAAATGATACTATGCAATCACTTATGATTGCAGTTTATCCTATGTTAAAAAACGATTTTTCTCTTACTTTTGCTCAAATTGGTTTAATTACATTAGTTTATCAACTTTCAGCATCGATTTTACAGCCATTAGTAGGGCTTTTTACAGATAGATATCATAAACCATATTCTATTGCTTTTTCTATGTTTTGTACTTTTATAGGATTAACTTCTTTAGCTTTTGCAACAAATTATTATCTTATATTAGTTTCAGCAATTTTAATTGGAATTGGTTCATCTATATTTCATCCAGAAGCTTCAAGAATCGCAAGAATGGCAGCTTTTGGTGAGAAATATGGATTAGCACAATCAGTTTTTCAAATAGGTGGAAATTTAGGAAGTGCTATTGGTCCATTAATAGCAGTTTGGCTGGTATTACCAAATGGTCAATCTAGTATTTTTTATATCTCAATTATTGCACTTTTATCTATTCCTATTTTGATTTATGTTGGTTCTTGGCATAAAAATTATCATGCAAGTATTAAAAATAAAACTATATTAATAAAACAAACTCTTTCTAAACAAAAAATAAGTTTTGCTTTGATGATTTTACTTATTTTAATGTTCTCTAAATTTTTATATATGTCAGGTATTAGCAACTATTTAATGTTTTATTTAATTCAACAATATAATATTAGTGATGAAATGGCGCAATATCATTTGTTCTATTTTTTATTTTCAGTAGCTTTAGGAACTATATTTGGAGGTCCTTTAGGTGATAAATTTGGTAGAAAAGCTATCATTTTCGCATCAATTTTTGGAATAGTGCCTTTTACATTAGCTTTACCTTATGTAGATATTTATCTTTCTACGATATTTTTATCAATAATAGGATTTATGTTAGCTTCTGCTTTTCCAGCTATTGTAGTTTATGCACAAGAACTTATTCCAGGAAAAGTAGGGACAATTTCAGGATTGTTCTTTGGAATAGCTTTTGGATTAGCTGGAATTGGTGCAGCAATTTTGGGATATTTTATAGATATATATGGAGTAGTTTTAATTTATAAAATCTGTTCATTTTTACCATTACTTGGTTTATTTGCTGTTTTGTTACCTTAAATATGAAAGTATCAATAGATATTGTATTTTATTTGAAAATTATAGTTTTCAATACTAATTAATATTTGTTTTGCTAGAATACTTCAAAATTAGTTAATTGGATAATACATGAGATATGAGTTAGATTTTAAAAACAATTTTAATGATACATTGCTTTTCTGGCTTGAAAGATTTATTCGTAATAAACTTACAACTCTTTCAAATAGACAAGTATTACAAAAAGAGAAATTAGCTTCAATAATTCAACAATTAGTAAAAGGAACAAAGTCTATTAATGAATTAGCTTTTATAGCAAAAGAAGCTAGAAATATAGGTTTAGCTGGAGTAAACACATATTTTAACCCCCTATTTAAACTATACAATTTCTTAATTAACTTAGGTCTTGCTTCTATGAAAGAGATAGATGAAGAGTTGTTAAGTGATTTTTTAGCTAGTGAAACTAGTTCATTATCAGATGCTTCTAAAAAAAATCATCGAATTGCCCTACTATCTTTCTTTTCTTATATAGATAAACAAAATCAAAATGAAGATGGAAGTTCATATCTATTTAAAATTGAACTAAAGAATTGGGGAGGTTTGAGTGGAAAAAGTGGAACTAAACTACCCTCTTTTATGAATAAAGATGAAATTGATAGATTTTTAAAAGCAATTGATGATTTTGAATTTACAGATAATACAGGTTTTAGAAATAGACTTATAATTAAAATTATCATTTATACTGGTATTAGGGTTAGTGAGATTTTAAATTTAAGAATAAAAGATATTTTCAAAGAAGAGAATGTTTATATGCTTCAAATAAAAGGGAAAGGAAATAAACCTAGAGTTGTTATGATAAAAAGTTCTATTATTGAAAAAGAGCTACAAAATTGGTTAGATATGAGAGTTTGCAATAGTGATTTATTAGTTTGCAACCAAAAAGGTGAAAGATTAACTCAAGCTTATATTAGCAGAGTTGTTGAAAATATTTTAATCAGTGCAGGAATAAGAAAAGAGAAAAATGGAGCTCATATGTTAAGGCACTCATTTGCAACACTTTTATACCAAAAACACCATGATTTGATACTTGTTCAAGAAGCTTTAGGACATGCTGATATTAATACAAGTAGAATTTATACTCACTTTGATAAAGAAAGACTCAAAAAAACTACGGAGATATTTTAAAATGGAAGCTTTAATAATTGTAGCACATGGTAGTAAAATAAAAAGTTCAAATGATGAAATCATAGAAATTTCAAACAAAATAAAAAACAAAAATGAAAATACATTTTATGCTTTTTTAGAATTAAGCGAACCATCATTCTACGATGTTTTAAAAGAACTTGTTGAAAAAGAATATAAAAAAATCAAAATATTCCCTTATTTCTTAGCTGCAGGAAAACATGTTTTAGTAGATATTCCAAATATTATAAAAGAATTTAAAACTAACCACAAAGATATAGAATTTATTGTTTTACCACATTTTGGTTTATGCAATGGTGTAGAGGATTTAATTCTTTCAAACTCTTAATTCTTTTACCAAAAAGATTGAGTCATCTCATCAATATCTGATTCTATTAGTTCTAAATACAAATTTTCACTATAGTCTAAATATAAAGTATAGTCTCCAGCTAAAAAGGATTTTTCAACATCTCTTTTATTAAAATAAATTGTATCACTATTATCTTCACAAAAGCTTGATAAATGATATTCTACAAGAGAAGGTGCCATATTATCAATAATTGTCTCTAAAGAAGAAAAATTATTAGCTCCAAAAAGGTTAAATACATAATTCTTATCAATAGACACAATCATATAATTCTCTTTTTAATTAATGATTAAAACCATTTAATAAAGAAGACATTCTACTTAAATCAAGTTTATTTGACTCTTCTTTCTTTTCATCTTTTTGTTGTAAAACATTTGCAAAAGAATTAGTATCCAAATTTAAAATATTTTGTTCTTCTTCTTTCTTCTCTTCTACTTGTTCTTCTTTTATTTCATCTTCTTTGGAATCAAAATCAAAAGAACTTGTTGGCACATTAGTTGAAGTTGTTTCCACTTTTCTATTTAAAATATTTTCAATTTTCCCTAATATTGAAGATAAATTAGATTTATCTTCTTCTGTATGACCTTTTAATTGATTTATATCTTTTTCTAAATCCTCATTTGACAACTCTAATTCTAAAACTTTTTCTTCTAATTCAGATATTTTCCCTTTTAATCCACTATTTTCTTCTTGAAGTTCTTCATAAGCCTTAATTAGAGTAGTTAAAGCATTATTTAGTTTTGTTATTGTTTCTGCATTTGTCATAGTTATTAAATCCTTATTAGTTATATATATTAAAATCGTATTATTGCAAAATTTAGCTAATAATTCCCTCAATTTTCAATAAAGAATCTATACTTGGTTCTCTTTTTGCAAAATCAAAAAATAGTTTATCCATATCGTATGAACCACCTTGACTTAAAATAGTATCTCTATACTTAATTCCTAACTCTTTATTGAATATATTTCCAGAGTCAATAAACATATAAAAAGCATCTGCACTTAGTACTTCTGCCCATTTATATGAGTAATATCCTGCACTATATCCACCAGAAAATATATGAGAAAAACCATTTTGAAATTTATTATATTTTGGTGGAATAATTGCAGCAAATTCTTCTCTAATTGTATCAAGTAAAGATTGTATTTCATCTTCCGTTTTGTATAACTTTTGATATAGTTTAAAGTCAAACAATGCAAATTCAACTTGCCTAACAGTTGCAAGTGATGATTGGAAGTTTTTGGCTTTAATTATTCTATCTATCGCTTCATCGTCTAAAACTTCACCTGTTTGATAATGTTTTGCAAATAGTTTTAAAACATCTTTGTCATATGAGAAATATTCTAAAAATTGTGATGGAAATTCAACTGTATCCCATGCAACACCAGAAATTCCACTAACAAATGGTTCTTCTATTTTACTCAATAAATGATGAAGCGCATGTCCCATTTCATGAAAAAGTGTTACAACATCAGAGTGTCTTAAAAGTGAAGCTATCTCTTTTGTAGATTGAGGGAAATTCCCTACAATATAAGCTGTTGGAAGATTTATCTCTCCATTTGAATTTCTAAAATGTGAATGCCAGTTATTCATCCAAGCACCACCTCTTTTATCTTTTCTAGCTTCTAAATCTATATAAATTCTTGCAATAGTTTTTCCATCTTCGCTTAAATCATAAACTTTTACCTTTTCATCCCAAGCTTTAGTTTGAGTTTTTGTAAATTTAATATTAAACATTTGATGTAAAAAATCAAAAAAACCATTTAAAACTGATTGTTGCTCAAAATATGGTCTATAATACTCTTCATCTAAGTCATATTGAGCTTTTTTCAATTTTTCTGAATAATATGCCATATCACTTGATCTAAAATCAGTTATTCCATCTTTTAAAGCTATTTCTTTTATCTCTTCAAGCTCTTCTTTTGCTTTTTTCTTAGCTTTATTTCCTAACTCTTCTAAAAATGAGATTACATCATCTTCTGTTTTTGCCATTTTAGTTGCAAGAGAATATTGTGCATAATTTTCAAATCCAAGTATTTTTACTTTTTCATCTTTTAAAGCTAAAATTTGTTCTATAATTTTTCCATTTTCTGGTGCTTTTGTACAATAAGCTTTATAAATTTCCTCTCTTCTTTTTCTGTTAGTTCCATAAGTTATATAAGCTAAATAAGAAGGCATTTGAAGTGTAAACTTATATTTTGTAATTCCATCTTCTTCAAATTTTGCTAACTCTAAATCTGATTGAGGTATCTCTTTTACATCTTCAAAATCAGTAATTATCATTTCAAAAGCATTTGTTGCATTTAAAAGGTTTTGAGAAAATTTATGAGAAAGTTCACTAAGCTTCAAATTTATCTCTTCAAGTCTTTTCTTTTTATTATTTTCTAGATTACAACCTGATAATTCAAAGTCTCTTGTTTCATTTTCCAATACTTTATTTTGTATATTATTTAATATACTTTTTTCATTAGACTGTATATCTTTTAAAGATAAATAAATATTTTCATTTTGAGAAATCTCAGTTTCATATTTTGAGATAATTGGAAGGCATTCTTCATACACTTTTGTAGTTATTTCTGAGTTCTTAACAGAATCAATATGAAAGATTGGAGTCAAAAATTCATTTATGCTCTCCCCTATTTCTTGAAATGGTAAAACAAAATTTTTGTAAGTTTTATTTTCTAAATTTAATAACTCATTTATTAATACTCTTTTTTCATCTAAAAGTTTTTCTAAAATTTCTTTACTATTTTCTAAATTATCTAAATTAAAATCTTTGAATGACATTTTTATTCCTTATTTTTAAATTTTAGAGTAAATCCTCTATCAAAATTTTCGTAATCTTTATAAAAATTATAAAATTCAACATTAAATTGTTTAAAATACTCTTCTAAACTTTTTTTCTGGTCATATCCCATTTCACAAAGTAAATATGGGATTTTTTTATCATTTGTTTGTTTTATGATATCTTTTAAAAGTTCATCACCTAAACTTCCACCAAAAAGTGCATTTGATGGTTCAAACTTTACATTTAAAGGTAGTTTATAATCATTTGCAATATATGGTGGATTTGAAATTGTTAGATTTATATCGTCTTCATTTACATTTTCATATAAATTACTAAGTCTAAAATCTATTTTTTCTAAAACATTATGTTTTATAGCATTCTCTTTTGCAAGTTCTATTGCTTTTGGATTTATATCAACTGCAATAATTTTTATATTTTCAATTAACATAGCAAGCATTACAGATATTATTCCACTTCCAGTTCCAATTTCTAAAACCTTTATAGGCTCTTTTTTATCTTTTAAGATTTCAACTGCATTTTCAACTAAAATCTCTGTTTCAGGTCTTGGTATTAAAACACCTTCTTTTACTAAAAACTGCTCTCCGTAAAAAGAAGCTTTACCAATAATATATTCTAAAGGATAATTAGTAGCTCTTTTTTTTACTAAATTTTCAAGCTCTTTTATTTTTGAAAATTCACTATTATAGTTTAAGTGAAGCCAAATAACATTTTTATCCAATAAATACATTATTAATATTTCAACTTCTTTTGAAGGAATATGAGTTACAAGTTTTAGTTCATTTGAATATTTTCTTACTGCATCTTTTATTATCATCTAAATTTTTTACCTTTTAAAAGTTTGGATTATATTATAAAATTAATCTAAAATATATAAAGCTAATTCATCAGCTAATAAAAAGTTTTTATTAAAAACCTTATTATTCTCTATGTAAACTTTTTCGTAACTAATTAGTTCATCTATTTTTTTTAGTTCTTTTTCATCAAAAAGTTCTAATTCTACACCATTTAAACATCGAAATCCTAATAAAACTTTTTCTACTTTTATATCATCTTCATCTATTTCTTCAATCTCAACAAATAAAGGATTTTTTATGTACTCTTCAAGATTTTTTAAAGGATATTCTCTTCTTTTATTTATATATCCAACTGCACCAGCTCCAACGCCTAAATACTCTTTATGTTGCCAATATCCATAGTTATGTTTTGATTGAGAATTTTTATTTTTTGAAAAATTTGATATTTCATATTGAGTAAATCCGTTTTTTGAAAAATAATCAAATATTTCATAAGATAAATCCTCATCATCAATTTTTACACTATTTTTATCAAGTTTAAAAAATTTTGTTCCTTCTTCAATTGTCAATGAATATGCACTTATATGCGTAATTGGAAGTGAAAAAGCAATATCCAAATCTTCTTTTATACTATTTAATGTATCATTCTTAACACCATAAATAATATCACAATTTATCTCTTTAAAACCAATCTTCGAAGCATTTTGTATAGCTTTAATAGCACTATTACTATTATGACTTCTTCCTAAAAATTTTAATTTTTCATTTTGAAAACTTTGAACTCCAAAGCTCACACGGCTTACACCAAGGCTTTTCATAGTTTCTAACCATTCAAATGAAGCAGAATTTGGATTTGCTTCCGTTGTTATTTCAACTTTTTCTTCTAAATATGGATTTATTATTTCAAAAATCTCTTTGTATTCAGAAGCTTTTATAGTAGAAGGTGTTCCCCCTCCTATAAAAACAGTTTCTATTTTTTTATTTTTTGCATATTTTTCTATGTTGTTTTTTAATTGTATTTTTAAAGCTTTCATATAATCGTTTTTTAAACTAAATTTATCTGTATATGAGTTAAACGCACAATAAAAACATTTACTATCGCAAAATGGAATATGTATATATAAAAGCAATTTTTAATCCTAATTATCTTAAAATATCTGGCTAATTATAAGGGAAAATATATTTATGACTGATAAAAAAGAAAAGAAAACAATTAACGAGAAAAAAAACTTTAGACCTAATGTTGCAGCTATCGTACTATCAGCAAAATATCCTCATAAGTGTGAAATTTTTATTGCTTCAAGAACTGACGTTGAAAATGCTTGGCAGTTTCCTCAAGGTGGAATTGATGATGGAGAATCATCAAAAGAGGCTTTATTTAGAGAATTAGAAGAAGAAATTGGTACAAGAGATGTTGAGATCATTGCAGAATATCCTACTTGGGTATCTTACGAATTTCCTCCTGCTATTGCTAAAAAAATGTATCCTTATGACGGGCAAAGACAAAAGTATTATTTAGTTAAATTAAAAAAAGGCGCTACAATTAACATAGATACTGAGATTCCTGAATTTAGCGAGTATAAATTTGTGCCTACTGAAAATATTTATGAATATATAACTTTTTTTAAAAGAACTGTTTATAAACAAGTTATAAAATATTTTAAAAATGAAGGTTATATTTAAAAAGGATAAAAAATTAGATGTTAAAAGTACTTAAGTTTGGTGGAACAAGTGTTGGTACACTTGATAGAATACAAAATGTTGCAAATATCATAAAAAAAATAAAAGACGAAGGTCATGACGTAATAGCTATCGTTTCAGCTATGAGTGGAGAGACTAATAAGCTATTAGATTATGCTGGTTATTATTCAAAAACTCCAAAATTAGATGAAATTGATATGCTTTTAAGTTCAGGAGAAAGAGTAACTTCTGCACTTTTATCAATTGCTTTAAATGAAATGGGATATAAAGCTATGTCAATGAGTGGAAGACAAGCAGGAATTGTTACAGATAATGCTCATACAAAAGCAAGAATCGAATCTATTGATACAACTGAAATGAAAAAATCAATAAAAGATGGGAATATCATCATTGTTGCAGGTTTTCAAGGAATTGCACAAGATACTTTAAGAGTTTCAACTCTTGGTCGAGGAGGAAGTGATTTAACTGCTGTTGCAATTGCAGGAGCAATTGAAGCTGATGTTTGTGAAATATATACTGATGTTGATGGTATTTATACAACAGACCCTAGAATTGAACCAAAAGCTAAAAAGTTAGACAAAATCTCATATGATGAGATGCTTGAACTTGCTAGTTTAGGTGCAAAAGTATTACAAAATAGATCAGTAGAAATGGCGAAAAAATTAAATGTAAATTTAGTATCAAGAAGTAGCTTTACGCCAGAAGTTGAAGGTACATTAATCACAAAGGAAGAGAATATAATGGAAAAACCAGTTGTAAGTGGAATTGCTTTAGATAAAAATCAAATTAGAGTTGGAATGTATGGGGTTACAGATAGACCTGGTATTGCTTCAGCTATTTTTACTGCACTTGCAGATGCAAATATAAATGTTGATATGATTGTTCAAACAAGAGGATTAGATGGAACAACTGATTTAGATTTTACAATTCCTACAACTGATTTTGAGATTTGTAAAAAAGTTATGGAACAATTTAAAGCTCAAGCTAAAAATATAGATTATAATGAATCTATTTGCAAAGTATCTATTGTTGGTGTTGGGATGAAATCTCATACTGGAGTTGCTTCAAAAGCATTTACAGCAATGGCTAATGAAAATATTAATATAAGAATTATTTCAACTAGTGAAATTAAAATTTCTATGATTGTTGATGAAAAATATGCAGAGCTTGCTGTTCGAGCTTTACATGAAGCTTATCATTTGGATAAATAGTAGTGCAAGAATTTTTAAATTGGACAGTTGATACAATAAGGAAAGATAAATATATTTCTCCTTGGCTAGAAGAAAAAAAATATGAATGGACGCCTTTAGTATCTAAAAATATCAATAATCTTTTAGAAAGAAATTTTTCTGTTATTGTTATTACAGACAAAGATAGAGAGTGGTTTTTAGAGTATGCTTTAACAAATATTAACTCTACAAAATTAAATAGGCCATTTTTGCCATATTATGATTTTAAATCTTTTTACAAATATATCGATAATGTAAAATCAGATGAAGATATTTCATATATAAAAGATATGTTAAGTATTTCATTCCCAAATGGTTATTGTTTTTGGTATATTGGAAAAGGACAAGATATAAGAGCAACTATTCCAAAAGTCTTAAAAAATTCATTTTTATGGCTTTTTGATGAAGAAAAACAAGATGCTTTTAACTTAAAATCAAATGATGAAGCGTTAGATATGAAACTTTTACAAATGTTTAGATTGTATAATAAAACATTGAGTGCTTCATTATTTGCTGAAATAAATGTGGAAAATTAATCTTGTTAGATTTTATTGAAAACTCTTCTATTTTAATAGTAAATAATATTGAAGAAACTTTAAATTTAATGCTTCCAAAATATCCTTTACACTCTGTAAGAGTTATTAAAAATGAAGAAAAAGAAGAATTTTTAATAGCTCAAGCAAATGAAACTATTAAAGAAGCTTTTATTGCAACAAGTGAAAAAAAATATCTATTTTTATGTGGTTCAACTTTTAGAAAAGAGGCACAAAATGCTCTTTTAAAAATTTTGGAAGAACCACCTAGAAATATAGTTTTTATACTTATAACAAATTCAAAAACATCTCTTTTACCAACTATTTATTCGAGATTACCATATAAATATCTAAAAAAATCTGAACAAAAAATAGAGTCATCTTTAGATTTAAATAGACTTGATTTAAAAGATATTTATACTTTTTTACAAGAAAATCAAAAAATTTCTAAACAAGAAGCAAAAGATATAGTTGAATCACTTTTATTAAAAGCTAATAATCAAAAAATCAAACTTTCACAAAAGAAACTTGATTTCTTTTCTAAAGCAATAAAATTATTGGAACTAAATTCAAAACCAATAAATGTTCTTACAACTCTACTTTTATATTTATCAAATCAAAAAAATCAAAACTGAAAGGTTTTTATATGAAAACATATAAAATATCACTAAATAATTCAAAAAAGTTTTTTGAAAATCTTGGTTGTGATAGTGGCGGTATTTCGATTTTATCAAAAAAATCAAAACTTCATACTTTATATATAAAAGATTTACATGTTGGTGCTGCAAATATTTTAAAACAAGATGCTTTATCTATTGGAGCAGATTTAGCTGTACCAAATGGAGTTATAATTGCCAAAGATAAATATGTAAATGCCTTACTTATAGGAACTACAAAACATTTTGAGAATTTAGCAAAAAAAGAGTTAGCACAACCTTTTGGATTAAAAGAGTTAGCAAAATCTTTAAAAGATTATGTAAAAGAGCAAAACTATCCTATAAAAATAATGGGTGTTTTAAATGCAAATGAGGATTCATTTTTTAAAAATAGTAGATTTGATAACTCTGAAGCTTGTTTAAAAATAGAAAAAATGATAGAAGATGGTGCAAATATAATAGATATTGGTGCTGTTTCAAGTCGTCCTGGAAGTTTACCTGTTAGTGAAAATATAGAACTTGATAGATTAAAAGATATAGTTCAAACTATTTATCAAAATAAATATTATGAAAAAGTTGATTTTTCCATAGATTCTTTTTCTCCAAAAGTTATAGAATATGTTTTAAATCATGGCTTTAAAATAGTAAATGATATAACAGGTTTAGAAAATGATGAAGTTTGTAAACTTGTATCAAAATATAACGCTCAAGCAGTTATTATGCATATGCAAAATAATCAAACAAATATGCAAGAAGCTCCTTTTTATGAAGATGTTATAGTTGAAATTGATGATTTTTTTAACAACCGATTAGAAAAAGTAAAAAGTTTTGGAGTAAAAGATATAGTTTTAGATGTGGGTATTGGTTTTGGGAAAACTTTGGAACATAACCTACTTTTACTTAAAAATTTAGAACATTTTAAACACTTTGGATATGAGTTACTAATTGGGGCAAGTAGAAAATCTATGATAGATAAAATAACACCAACTGAAATTTTAGATAGACTTCCAGGAACTTTGGCAATTCATTTAGAATCTATTAGAAATGGTGCTTCAATTATTAGATGCCATGATGTAAAAGAGCACTTTCAAGCAATAAAAGTTTTTGAAGCGATAGAAAATATAAATTAAAAAGAGATACTTATCTTTTATAGTATCTCATGCAAGCTATTTGCTTTTTTCATCCACTCTTCTAAATTTTCATAATTTTCATTTTTTATCATCTCTTTTGCATCATCTAATTGATTTTCAAACGACTCAATAGCTTTTAAAAGGTTTTCTCTATTTTGTTTGAAAATATCACTCCACATTCGTGGACTTGATTTTGCAATTCTACTCATATCCTTAAATCCACCAGCAGCAAGTGCAATAATAGATTTTGGATCTTCATGACTCATAACAGTATTTGCCAAAGAAAAAGATATTATATGAGGTAAATGAGAGATATAACAAGCATGAATATCGTGTTTATCGCTATCCATAACTACTATTCTCATACCTATTTCTTGAAATATTTTAAAGGCTCTATTTACATGAATATTTGCATTTTGTTCTAAATCACAAAAAACAACAGTTTTCCCTTCATATAAATCATCAATAGCAGCTTTTGGTCCTGATTTTTCAGTTCCTGTCATAGGATGTGCTGCAATAAAGTTTTTTCTTATTTTAGGTGGAATACTTTTTACAATATACTCTTTAGTTGAACCCATATCTATAATAGTTGTATTTTCATCTATATCTAAAAAGTTTGGAAACATCGAGATAATAGCATCTACAGGTATTGCTAAAATAATAACATCAGAAACTTTTTTAAGTGTTTCTAAATCTACTAATTCATCTACCAAATTCAAATCTAAAATATCTTTTTTATTTTTTTCACTATTTGTAAAACCATAAACTTTTGAAGCAATACCATATCTTTTTACAGCTTTTGCTAAAGAACCCCCCATAAGTCCTAAACCTATAATTCCAATATTCAAAGTAATAACCTTTTTGTAAAATTCGTTTGTGATTATACATTACTTTATATTTATATAAACTATATTTAGATATATTAATGCCCTACAATGTAAATTTAAGGATTATTGTGAAAAATAAAATCATATTATTATCTTTAGCTTGTGCCACAATACTAAGTGCAGAAACTATAAAATCAATAGAGTTTAAAAACGTAAGTAAAATTTCACCACAAATTTTAGACGAAATTTTAGATATGAAAGTTGGCGATACAATCGATGAAAATAGATTGAATGAAGCTTTGGTAAAGTTTTATAAACAAGGATATTTTGAAGATATTCAAGTTTTAAATGAAAATGGAAATTTAAAATTAGTTTTTAAAGAAAAACCTTCTATTGCAAATGTTGATATAAAAGGTTATAAAACTAGAACTGAAGATATTGAAACTCTTAAAACAGCAATCAAATTAAAAAAAGGTTCAATGTATAGTGAAAAAAGAGTAAAAGAAGCTAAAGAAAAGCTTCTTAGTATGCTTGAGAGTGAAGGATATATAAATTCTGTTGTTGAAACAGAAGTTGAAAAATTAAATGAAGACTCTTTAAAAATCACTTTCAATGTAAATAAAGGTGATGAAATCATCATTAAAAAAGCAAACTATCATGGTGCTGATAATTTAGAACAAAATGATTTCGATCATGTTACTGCAAATAAAGAAGTTGAATTTGCTTCTTGGTGGTTTGGACAAAATGATGGTGAAGTAAAAATTGACCAATTAAAATATGATGCAAGAAGAATAAATGACCTTTATTATGAAAAAGGTTATTTAGATGCTCAAGTAAAAGAACCATTTTTGGATATTGATTTTGCTTCAAATCAAGCAAAATTAGACTTTTTTATCACAGAAGGTGAACAATACACAACAAATAATATAAAAATCTATTTAGATTCTTCTATTGTTGATCCTGAAACAATTTATCCTGAATTAAAACTTATTGTAGGAAGAACTTTTAATATTAAAAAATTAAGAGAAGACCAAGATTACATAAAAACACAAGTTGCAGACCAAGGTTATGCATATGCTGAAGTAAAATTTGATTTAAAGAAAAATGAAGAAACAAAATTAGTTGATGTTATTTTTAGTGTAGTTCCAGGTAAAAAAGTTTATATAAATGATGTAAAAATTTCAGGAAATACAAGAACATTAGATAGAGTTGTAAGAAGAAATGTTTATTTAGCGCCTGGTGATTTATATAACCTTACAGATTTTAAAGACTCTACAAATAAACTTAAACGTTCAAGATTCTTTGATGATGTAAAAATTGAAGAAAAAAGAATTAGTGATGATAAAATGGATATCATCGTAAAAGTAACTGAAGCTGCTACTGGTTCATTGATGCTTGGAGGAGGATATGGTTCTTATGACAAGTTTATGGTTAGTGGTTCTGTAAGTGATGTAAATATTTTTGGTTCAGGTTTAGCTTTAGGATTGAGTACAGATATGTCTGCTCATAGTAATAGATTTGAACTTAGCCTAAAAAATCCAGCAATAAGAGATAGTGATTATAATGGAGAAGTTGAAATTCACTCAACTGATTATGAAATTGATAGATCAAAATATGATTCTGACGTAGCAACAAAAGGTTTTTCAGTTGCAATAGGAAAAGAAATAGTTAGAAATCTTTATGCAGGAACTAGATATAAACTTGATTTTGTTAGTGAAAATTATGATTATGCTAGTGATAGTACTATTGCAGAAAATAAAAGATTTCAAGATACTGATTATGTAAATAGTTCTGTGACTCCTTATCTTAACTATGATAATACTGATGATTACTACTTCCCTAGAGAAGGATTTAGAGCAAATACATCTTTAGAATATGCAGGAGTTGGTGGAGATTCAAAATATGTAAAATCAACTTCTAGCTTAAAATACTTTTATTCATTAGAAGATTTAGCCGAGTTAGACTGGGTTTTAAGACTTAAAACTCAAGTTAGAATGTTATTTGATAATGGACAAATCAATCAAGGAGACTCTTTATATTTAGGAGGTCCTAAAACATTAAGAGGTTATAAATCTTATGCTTTCCCTAAAAATGAAACAGGAGAGAAAACAGATCCATATAAAAATATGTGGGCAAACTCTGCTGAAATGAGTTTTCCATTAGTTCCTAGTGCAAAAATGAGATGGGGAGTTTTCTATGATTATGGTATGATTGGTCAAGATTCATTTGATGAAATAGAGAGATCAGGAGCCGGATTATTGTTAGAATGGGTTTCTCCGATGGGTCCATTACAACTAATTTTTGCTAGAGCACTTGATGATGAGCCAGGTGATGATACATCTTCATTTGAGTTCTCTTTTGGAGCTAGTTTCTAATGGTTAAAAAAATTGAAGTCGATTTAAAAAAAAGACTTACAAATGAAGAAACTTTAGATTTAATAAAAAATGCCTCACTTTTAGAGTTAGGTGAAATGGCAACTAAAAAAAAATCTGAACTTCACCCTGAAAAAATAACAACATTTATAGTTGATAGAAATATTAACTATACAAATGTTTGTTGGGTTGATTGTAAATTTTGTGCTTTTTTTAGACACGGAAAAGATGAAGATTCATATGTTTTAAAATTTGATGAAATTGATCAAAAAATTGAAGAACTTCTAGAAATTGGTGGAACTCAAATACTTTTTCAAGGTGGAGTTCATCCAAAACTAAAAATTGATTATTATGAAGAATTAGTAGGACATATAAATACAAAATATCCACAAATTACTATTCATGGATTTTCAGCTATTGAAATTGATTTTATTGCAAGAATTTCAAAAATATCTAAACTTGAAGTTCTAAAAAGATTACAAGCAAAAGGTTTAAGTTCAATTCCTGGAGCTGGAGCTGAAATTTTAAGCGATAGAGTAAGAGATATAATTGCTCCAAAAAAAATGGATACAAAAGAATGGTTAGAAGTTCATAGACTTGCTCACTCGATTGGTATGAAAACAACAGCGACTATGATGTTTGGAACAGTTGAAACTGATGAAGAAATAATTGAACATTGGGAACATTTACGAAAACTTCAAGATGAAACGGGTGGTTTCAGAGCATTTATTATGTGGTCATTTCAAGGTCAAAATACAAAACTGATAGAAGAACATCCAGAAATCAAACCTCAATCATCAAATAGATATTTAAGATTACTTGCAGTTGCAAGATTATATTTAGATAATTTTCAAAATATGCAAAGCTCTTGGGTAACACAAGGAAGCTATATAGGACAACTTGCCCTTAAATTTGGTGCAAATGACTTAGGAAGCACTATGATGGAAGAAAATGTAGTAAAAGCAGCAGGTGCTGCAAATAGAATGAATCAAGATGAAATGATAAGACTTATAAAAGATATCGGTGAATATCCTGCAAAAAGAAATACTGCTTACGAAATTTTAGAAAGATTTTAAGATATGAAAATAAAATACTGTTTTTTATTTATAATAGCGATTTTACAAGGAAATTTAATGAGTGCTACAATAAAGCATATTAATATAAAAGGTACAGAAGTACCAATAATTTTTGAAGAACAAAAAGATTTACCAATTTTAAATTTACAATTAGTTTTTCAAAATTCTGGTTATATTCAAGATAAAGATAAAAGTGGTTTAGTAAATTTATCTTCAAGTATTTTAAATGAAGGAACAAAAGAGTTAGGTAGCTCAAATTTTGCTCAAATACTTGATGAAAATGCAATAACAATCCATAGTTCAAATGGATTTGAAACATTTGTTATTGAAATTTCAAGTTTAAAAGAACAATCAAAAAAAGCAGTTAGTTTATTAAATGATTTACTAAAATCTCCAAACTTTACACAAAGTTCTTTGGATAAAATAAAAACTATTCAAACTGGATATTTAAAAAGAAAAGAAAATGATTTTGACTTTATTGCACAAAATCAGTTAAAAGCCCTACTTTTTAAAGATACAGCTTTAGAAAATCCATCAAGTGGAACAATAGAATCTATTTCAAAAATAGAGTTAAAAGATATAGAAAACTTTTTATCAAAAACTATATCTTTAAATAACTTGATTATTGTTGCAGGTGGTAATTTTACACAAAAAGAGATAGAAACTCTAATAAAACCTATTTTGGAAAATTTAAAAATAGGCGAAAAATCTGAAGTAAAAAAAATAGACTTTAAATCACAAAAAAGTGAAAAAACTCTTCAAAGAGATACAGAACAAGCTTATATTTATTTTGGAAGTTCATTTAATATAGATTCAAAAGATGAAAAGAATTATAAAGCAAAAGTTGCTTCATTTATTTTAGGTGGTTCTGGTTTTGGTTCAAGATTGATGGAAGAAATTAGAGTAAAAAGAGGTTTAGCTTATAGTGCTTATGGAAATATCTCTATAAATAAAACTCATACATATTTTAGTGGTTATTTACAAACAAAAAATGAAACGGCAAAAGAAGCTCAAGAATTAGTTTCAAAATTAGTAGATGAGTTTGTAGAAAATGGTGTTACTCAAGAAGAATTAACAGCTGCTAAGAATTTTTTATTAGGAAGTGAACCTCTTAGAAATGAAACTTTAGCACAAAGATTAAATAAAGCATTTACACTATATTATCGAGGATTAGACCAAGATTATTCTAAAAAAGAATTAGAAAAAATTCAAAATCTAAAACTTGAAGATTTAAATAACTATATAAAATCTCACAAAGAGATAAATAATTTAACATTCTCAATAGTAAGGAGATAATTTTGTTAAGATTTGCCCCAAGTCCAACAGGAGACATGCATATTGGAAATTTGCGAGTTGCTATTTTCAATTATATCGTATCTAAACAACTAAAAGAAGATTTGATAATAAGAATTGAAGATACAGATAAAGAAAGAAATATAGAAGGAAAAGATAAAGAGATTTTAGAGATTTTAAATCTTTTTTCAATAGAGTATAAAACAGTATTTTATCAAAGTGACAACTTAAAATATCACCAAAAAATGGCATTACAATTAATGACTCAAAAAAAAGCTTTTGCTTGTTTTTGTAGTGATGAAAAACTTGAAGAATTAAGAGAAGAATCTATAAAAAAAGGAATTCCTTTTAGATATGATGGATTTTGTGAAAATTTATCTGATGAAGCAGTTCTAAATGTAAACGCACCTTTTACTGTTAGATTAAAAAAACCAGATCATAATATAAAATTTACTGATTTACTAAAAGGTGATTTTGACTATGCACCTTTTGATATTGATAGTTTTATAATTTTAAGACAAGATAAAACTCCAACTTATAATTATGCTTGTTCTGTTGATGATATGTTAATGGATATTTCAATAGTTATTCGTGGAGAAGACCATGTTTCAAATACACCAAAACAAATACACATTAGAGATTCATTAGGATATACAAAAGAGATAAAATATGTTCATTTACCAATTATTTTAAATGCACAAACTGGTAAAAAAATGAGTAAAAGAGATGATGCAAGTAGTGTAAAATGGCTAATTGAACAAGGATTTCTTCCAAGTGCTATTGCAAATTATCTTGTGTTGATGGGAAATAAAACTCCATCTGAAATTTTTACTTTAGAAGAAGCCATAGAGTGGTTTAAAATAGAAAATATTTCAAAAAGTTCAGCAAAATTTGATATAGATAAATTAAGATTCATAAATAGAAAACATATTGAAAATCTTGATGATATGAGATTATCAAAAATTTTAGGTTTTGCAGATAGTGATATAGGAAAATTAGGAAAACTATTTTTAGAAGAAGCAAGTACTATAAAAGAGATAAAAGAAAAGATTGAACCAATCTTTGCTACAAAAACAACTCTTGAAGGTTTTGAAAATGAATTTAAAGTAATTAAAGAGTGTTTACAAAAAGCTCCTTATTTCGATAATTATGAAGATTTAAAAAATTATATTGTAGATGAAACTTCTTTAAAAGGGAAAAATCTATTTAAACCATTAAGATATATCTTAACAGGTGTTGAAAATGGTCCAAATTTATCAGATATTTACCCTTTAATTAAAAACTATTTAGGAGACATTATAAAATGATAGATGCACTATTAACTTCAATTTTTACACTAATTTTTAGTATTATTTTTTTATATAAGTGGGTTGTTATTATTTCAGCACTTTTAACTTGGGTAAAACCTGATCCTTATAATCCAATAGTTCAAATTCTTTATAGATTAACTGAACCAGTTTATGCTTTTATAAGAAGATATATACCAACAGTATTTGGTGGAATGGATTTGGCTCCACTAATTTTAATTTTTGGATTAATTTTCATAGAGACACTTCTAAAAAACTTATTCTTCTAAAGCTTTGATATGAAAAAAATTTTGATATTTTTGCTTTTTGCAATATCTTTAAATGCGGATATTGCAACAGCAACTACCGATTTTATGCAAAAAGACTTTAAAATAACTCTATCTTGGCTTCAAGAAAAACCTAAATCTCCTGCAAAAGATTTTTTTATTATTCAATATCTAAATCAAGAGGAAAATTTATCTTTTGAAGAGGCTAAAACTGTCTATGATATGAGATATGGTAAAAATGCTTCTTTAGATAAACTTTTCAATCAAAGATATAAAAAAAATATCCCAGAAGAAGATTTAAAATGTTATAGAGCTTCAATTGAAGAGTTAAAAAATAGCGATGTAAGATGTATTGCATTAGGATTATCTTTAAAAGAGGCTTCTTTATTGTCGAAAAAAGATTTAGAATTTTTTATTAACAAATTAGATTCTTACCCTACTTTAAAAAATAACTTAAAACTTATTTCATCAACTGATCCTTTTAACTCTTTTATAAATAGTGGTACAAAAAAGTTTCTACAACTATTTTTTGAACTTGAAGATAGTTATACTATAAGATATTTAAATAAAGAATTACCTTTGGAATTTTTAACAAAACTTACACAAGAAGCTGATTTTAATAGGTTCTTACGAACTATTATTTTTAGTAAAGATTTTCCAAATATTCAAAAATCTTTGTTTGCTCTAAATAGTATTAAAACATTTACACCTGATATTGATTTTATTCTTGGGATTAATGCAATAAATAATAATAATCCAACAATTGCAAAAAGCTTTTTTCTTACATCTTTTAATAAAACAAACCAAAGAGACATGAAAGATAAGGCTGCTTTTTGGTTATATTTAGTAACAAAAGAAAATTACTATTTAGAAGAACTAGCTAAAAGTTGGGATAATAGTTTATATGTTTTATATGCAAAAGAGTTGTTAAATATAAAACCAGATAATATTATTTACAATCTTGAAGTAAAAAATCAAAAAAGCTCTTATGATATTTATAATGCTTTTGATTGGTTAAATGTTGTTGAAGATACGAAAACAAACCTTGATGATATAAAACTACAAAAGTACTCAAATATTTTTACAGATGAAAATACAATGCCACATTTAGCTTTTGTTTTAGAAAGATATAATAAATCTAAAATTCAATATTTTATAACTCCATATAAAGATATAATTGGAAAATATGATATATATAAACAAATTTTACTCTATTCTCTTGCTAGACAAGAAAGTAGATTTATCCCCTCTTCTATTTCTGTATCTTCAGCTTTAGGTGTTATGCAAATAATGCCTTTTTTATCTTTGGATATTTCACAAAAATTAAATGAAGATTATAATATTTATGAACAATTTGTTCCAAAAAAGAATATTGAATATGCAAGTTTTCATTTAGATACATTAATGAATCAATTTGATAATAATCCTTTATTTATAGCTTACGCTTATAATGGCGGTGGAGGATACACTAAAGGTCAATTAAAAAAAGGATTATTTAAAGAAAAAGGTAAATTTGAACCATTTTTAAGTATGGAGTTAATATCTTCTGGCGAAACAAGAGAATATGGGAAAAAAGTTTTAGCAAACTTTTATATCTATAATAATTATTTAAATAGTGAAAATAAAATTTCACTATCTACTATTTTACAAAACCTAGTGTCACCTTATTAGACTCTTGGTCTTGTAAAACTAAATTTAAAACAAAATCTTTTTTATTATCATCTATTTCTATATTATTGAATTTTACTAAATAATAGTTTCCCCAATAATTTTTAAGCATTAAACTTTTATATTTTTCATTATCTTTTTCAATTTTTTCAATATATACTGGTTCATTTTCATTTAAAAAGAAAAGATATCCATTATCTTCTATATTTTGAGAATCTAAATTAGAAAAATATGTAAACACTAAAAAATCTTCTGTTTTTGTATCTGAAAGTTCATCTATTTGGTTTAAATAAGTTGCTATAAAAATAGTATTAACCTCTTTATCTTTTACTATATCAGCCTTTTTCGTAGCTTTTATACCTTTTGTTTCCAATCCATCTTTTTCAAAATACCTAAATGCGCTATTTTTTGATGAGCATGAAACTAAAAACATTGAAATAAATAGAAAAATTAAAATTTTATACATAAATCCCCTTTTTTTAATGGCCTGTATTTTACATTACAAAGGCTTTAAAAAATATTTCTAAATTTAATTTAACGTTTCTTTAGATAAAATCCTCTCTACAAATAAGAAAAGATTAATATTCAAATCTTGTATATGATGAAAATAGCTTAGAATATTGATTAGTCTAAAATTTTGTTAATAAAATACAAAAAGAGTATAAATATGCAAGAAATAATTAAAGCAATTGAAGAATCTGCAATAAAAATCAAACATTTAATTGAAACAGGTGACACAGGGAAAAGTGAATCTGAGAATTCAACTGGAGATACACAACTAAAACTTGATATTGCAAGTGATGAAATCATTGAAAATATTTTCAAAAAAATTCCAAGTATAAAAGCAATTGTTAGTGAAGAGCAAGAAGCAATTGTAAACTTACATGAAAATGGTAAATATTTAATAGCTTATGATCCACTTGATGGTTCATCTCTAGTCGATGTAAACCTATCTGTTGGTTCAATTTTTGGTATTTATGAAAATGAATTTAATGCACAAAATATAGTTGCTTCAGTTTATGTAGTTTTTGGTCCAAGAGTTGAAATGGTAGTAACTACAACTGATGTAAAAATGTATAGATTATTAGATGCTAAATTTACTTTTATTCAAAATATTAAACTTAATGAAAAAGGTAAATTAAATGCTCCTGGTTCTACACAAAATTGTTGGGCACCTTTTCATAAACAGTTAATTGATGACATTTTTAATGATGGTTATAGATTAAGATATAGTGGAGGAATGGTTCCAGATTTACACCAAATTTTATTAAAAGGTGGTGGACTTTTTTCATATCCAGGAACAAGTGATAAACCAAAAGGAAAATTAAGACAGTTATTTGAAGTTTTCCCTTTTGCATTAGCTTATGAAAAAGCTGGTGGTCAAGCTGTTGATGGATTTAAAAGAGTTTTAGAAGTGCAAACTACACATATTCACGATACAACTCCTTGCTTTTTTGGTTCAAATAGTGAAATAAACAGAGTTTTAGAAGTTTATAAAAATAATGGCTGAACACGAAGAAATTGTACTTGATGAATGGGAATTAAAACTAGAAAAAATGCTAGTTGAATTAAAAAATTGTCAAGAATCAAATAGTTTAAAATCTTGCACTCCTTGTAGTGCTTTTTTTGAATGTGAATTAAGAAGAAAATACGTAATTTCTGTCTATGAATCTATGAATAAAGGTTCTACTGGTGGATTTGAATTTTAAGAAAAGAGGTAAAAATGCAAGAATCTTGTAAAAATGTTTATATCACAACTCCAATATATTATGTAAATGATGTAGCTCATATCGGTCATGCTTATACTACAATTATTGCAGATATGTTAGCAAGATATTCAAGATTGACAGGTTCAAATACATTCCTTTTAACAGGAACTGATGAACATGGACAAAAAATAGCACAAAGTGCTGAAATTAGAAACAAAACACCAAAAGAGTATGCTGATGAAATTTCAGGAAAATTTAGAACTTTATGGGATGATTTTGATATTACTTATGATAAATTTATCAGAACTACTGATGAAGAGCATAAAATTGGAGTACAAAAAGCTTTTGAAACAATGTATAAAAAAGGTGATATTTATAAAGGTGAATATGAAGGTTTTTATTGTGTACCTTGCGAAACTTTTTTTCCTGAATCTCAACTTGTAGATGAACAATTTTGTCCAGAATGTGGAAGAGCAACAACTTTAGTAAAAGAAGAAAGTTATTTTTTTGAATTATCTAAATATGAAGAAAAATTACTTAAATGGTATGAAGAAAATGAAGATTGTATTTTACCAAGAAGCAAAAAGAATGAAATTGTAAACTTTGTAAAAGGTGGTTTAAAAGATTTATCAATCTCAAGAACATCATTTTCTTGGGGAGTAAAATTTCCAGAATCAATGAATGAACCAAAACATGTTATGTATGTTTGGCTTGATGCTCTTTTAAACTATATTACAGCACTTGGATATGGAACTGATGATAAAAATATGGATTTTTGGCCAGCAAATATTCATCTTGTTGGAAAAGATATATTAAGATTTCACTCTATTTATTGGCCAGCATTTTTAATGTCTTTAGATTTACCTTTACCAAAACATATTGCAGCGCACGGTTGGTGGACAAGAGATGGTGAAAAAATGTCTAAATCAAAAGGAAATGTTGTAAATCCAAAAGAAGTTGCAGATGCTTATGGACTTGACGCATTTAGATATTTCATGTTAAGAGAAGTTCCTTTTGGTCAAGATGGAGATTTTTCACAAAAAGCTTTAATAGATAGAATAAACTCTGATTTAGGAAATGATTTAGGAAATTTACTAAATAGAATTTCGGGAATGAGTGGAAAATATTTTGATTATAAAGTAAGTTCAGTTGATGTTGAAAAATTCCATAAAAAAGAGTTAGATGAAGTAAATGAAATTTTAGATGGTGTTGAAAAATATATTTATAATATGCAAATAAACAGATATCTTGAAGAGATATGGAAAGTTTTAACTATTGCAAATAAAGCAATCAATGATTATGAACCTTGGAATTTAATGAAAGATGGAAAAAATGCTGAGGCTATGGCGTTAGTTGCTTTAATTACAAATATTATGGCTAAAGTTGCCCTACTTTTAGATTCAGTAATGCCTGAAAAAATTAAACTAATTGCTCAATCTTTAGGTATGAATATAAATACTGAAACTTTTAATAAATTGATAAAAAATAAAGAGTTATTAGCTGATACAGTTATAACAAAAGTTGAACAACTTTTCCCAAGAATAGAAGAGATTTTATTAGAACAACCTGCAACAGCTGATGAAACAAAAGCTGAATGTGAAATAAAAAAAGAACAAGAAACTACAAAAGTAGAAGATGACAATTTAATCACTATTGATAAATTTTTTGAAACAACTTTAAAAATTGGAACAATTGTAGAAGCAGTTGAAGTTCCAAAATCTGCAAAACTTCTAAAACTACAAGTTGATTTAGGAGAAGGAAGAAATAGACAAATTTTAGCAGGAATTAAAGAGTATTATTCAGCTGAAGAATTAGTTGGTACTCAAGCTTGTGTAGTTGCAAACTTAAAACCTGCAAAACTTATGGGAATGCTAAGTGAAGGTATGTTGATGGCAGCACGTGATGAGAATGGTTTATCACTTTTAAGACCAGAAGCACCTAAAAAATCTGGAACGAAAATAAGCTAGTGCAAATCTCATCTATTTTAGATATTGTTGATGGAAAGCTTTTAAACTCTCCATCAATCTCTTTTATATATTCAATCAAAACAAACGTTTCAAAAGTAAAAGAAGGCGATTTATTTATAGTTAAAGATCCAAATGAGATTGAAATAGCTCTAAAAAATGGTGCATTTGCAATCCTTATCGAAGAAAATCATCTGATACTTGATAATGAAATAGCTTGGATAAAAGTTGAAAATATTGATTTAGCCATAATAAAATTAATTCGTTTTAACTTATCTACTAAAAATTTAAAAGCTTATTTTTGTGAAAAAGAGACTTATGATTTACTAAAAATATATTCAAATAACTTCGAAAAAGCTATAAAACTAATTCCAAATAGATTGGAAAACTTTTTTAAACAATTAGAAAATATAGAAAATGATGATATTCTTATCTGTTCAGATAAAACAATTCTAGATAAACTTTACCCAAACAATAGTGATTTCAATGATATAGTTTTAGTTGAAAATATAGAAAATTTAACGGAACACTCTTTGTTTGAAACATCTTTTTCATATAAAGAAAGATATTTTTCAAGATTGAAGATTTCAAGTTTATATCTTACAAATTTTATAAAAGTTTATAATTTTCTAAATCAAAATATAGATTTCTCAAAATTAAAAGCTTTTCATAACTTAAAAGCTCTTTTTTTAGATAAAAATTTCAATCTTATAGAATTTGGTAAAAGTGATAAATTTATAATTTGTCAAAACAATGAAGATTTATATAAAAAAGAGATTTTATATATAAAAGAAAAATATAAATATGCAAAAGCTATTTTTATTTCAAATTTTTATGTCGATTTTCTGGATAAAGATGAACAAATTATCATAAAAGATTTAGAAGAGTTAAAACCAATTTTAAAAAGCTTAAAATTCAATGCTGTTTATATTATGGGATTTAATTATAAATGTGTAATAAACTATTTTTTAAAATCACAAAAATTCCCAACACTCTTTTAAGATTAGTAAACTAATCCAAAAGAGCTTATCACTTTTCCTAAAATTTCTAAATCATTTTTATTTAAAACTTGTGATGGATAATCTTTGTTATCAGAAATAATATCTAGTTTCCCATCAACTCGTCTTTGTATTCTTTTTACAAATAAACCATGAATTGTAGTAAAAGCATAAATTCCATCTCTTGATACATCATTTTTTGTTTTATCAATAAATATTATATTGTCACTATTTAATGTTGGTTCCATAGAATCTCCAATTACATTTATAGCATCAATATTTTTTAAATTTTCATTTCCACCCAACATACTAACAAAATATGTTGGTAACTCTAAAGATTCATAGTTATCTTCACTTTCATAAGCTCCACCACCAGCACTAACGGAAACAGAAGGATAATATTTTATCCAATATTTATCTGTTGCATCAACTAATGAATCTGGATTTTGATTGTATAAAAGCCAATTTATAGATATCTTTTTTTTAGCACAAAAGTTTAAAATATTTGTAAAAGGAATTTTTCCTCTATTTTTCATAGTAGCAAAATTTGCTTGACTTAATTCTAAAGATTTAGCTACATCTTTATCGAATACTTTTCCATTTTTTCCATCTGCACTTATAATATCTTTTAGTTTTTCTATAATCTCATCAACAATAAACATTTTAGCTCCTTTTTTTATTTCTCAAAATTATATTACAATTTGAAATATTTTTCAAGTAAATTATTAATTTTTTATATAATTTGAAATATTTTATTTAAAGGATAATATTATGTCAAGAAAAATAGTAGAAACTAAAGATAGTGTTATAAATTTCTTTAGAAGAGTTGACAATTTTATTTATGAATTTGGTGAAAAAATTCTATAAATTGTAAAAACTATTAAATTTTAAAATTTTTCAAAAAACAATAAAAATATAAATATTACTAAAGCAACTTTTATATATGATTACACTCATATTTACAAATGGTAACCACGGAGAGAAATATGGAAGGGCTAAGTACGATACTAGAATTAGTAACAAGCTTTCTAATAGTAATGGGGATAGTATCAACAGTATTATTAATATTAGGTTTTTTGCTAAAAGCAAAAGGAGTAACATTTGTAGAGTTTTTTCCAAAAAAACAAGAGAATGTTAGTCAAACACCAAATATAATCTATAACAC
>NZ_MUXF01000001.1:300000-410586 GCF_003063295.1 Arcobacter lacus | reverse complement strand
CCAAAAGAATAAAATTGCACCTTTCTCACCAATGTTTTCATATAAGTTAAAATTTTCTACAATTTGACCATCTGCAAGTACAGCTGTTGCTGTAAAATCTGGAGCTTTTTTTGTTACTAACATTTTTAATCCTTTTTTTTATTTAAATTGACGTAATTGTACAACAAAATTTTTAACAAAAAACTTTAATTTTACTTAAATTCTGAAATTTATGAAAAATATTATTTATAGAAAAAAATTATCCATTCTTTAAAATCTTAAAGATATTTTTATATATAGTGTGATAAAGTTTAGAAAATTTTAAATATTTAGGAGATTACAATGGCAGTAAAAATTACTGATATCTGTATTAGCTGTGATGCTTGTTTAGATGAGTGTCCAGTAGAAGCGATTGTTGATAATGATGATAATCCAACTGGAGAAGATACGTATTATGTATATGCTGATAAATGTGTTGAGTGTGTAGGTCATAATGATGCACCAGCATGTGCAGATGCTTGTCCAACTGAAGGATGTATAGTGTGGGATGAAGCAGGTTCTGGTTCTATTGAAAAAGAAGATAGAGGAACTCCAGGAACTCCTGTTGTTGAATAAATAAATTTTAATAATTTACAATATATTTGAAGGCGAGTATTTTTTTACTTGCCTTTTTTTATTTTTTTGGGTATAATCCGCGACTTAAAAAAAATTGAGGAATATAAACGATGGAACAAACATTATCAATCATCAAACCAGATGCAGTTGCAAAAAATGTAGTTGGTAAAATCTTAGACAGATTTGAATCAGCTGGATTAAAAATAGCAGCAACAAAAAAATTACAATTAAGCCAAGCAGACGCTGAAGCTTTTTACGCAGTTCATGCAGCTAGACCTTTTTTCAAAGATTTAGTTGAGTTCATGATTTCAGGACCTGTTGTAGTTTCAGTTTTAGAAGGTGAAAATGCAATGGCAAAAAATAGAGAATTAATGGGTGCAACAAATCCTAAAGAAGCAGCAGCTGGAACAATTAGAGCAGATTTCGCTGATTCAATTGATGCAAATGCAGTTCATGGATCTGATTCATTAGAAAATGCAAAAAATGAAATAGCTTTTTTCTTTGCACAAAGAGAAATTTGTTAATCATTTAATATAAGGATAACTTTTATAATGAAAATTGAATTTAAAAAAGTACCTCAAACTACAAAAGAATTAGTAACACAATTTAATTCAGTAGAAATTGAAGGTATTTTTTGTAGAATTTCAGCATCGTTAGTAAAAGTTGAAGCAGTATTAAAAGGTAATACGGAAATAGATTGCTGTAGATGTGGTATTTCAGAAATAGTAGAAGTTAATGAAAATCTTAAATTACTATTAAGTGATGGAATCTATAAAGGCAATGAAGAAGAATTTTTAGTAATAGAAATTGAAAATAGTTTAATTGACTTTGATGAAATTATTGAAAGTGAATTAAATAGTATAAAAACTGATTATTATATTTGTAAAACTTGTTTACAAAATAGTGATAATTTTGAAAAAGAATTTTAAGGAGAATTAAAATGGCAGTACCAAAGAGAAGAGTATCTCATACAAGATCAGCAAAAAGAAGAACTCATTATAAAATTACGTTAAAAAAACCAGTAAAAGATAGTGATGGTTCTTGGAAAATGCCTCATATGGTTAATCCAAACACTGGTGAATATAAAAACTAATGTTAAGAATAGCAATAGATGCAATGGGTGGGGACTTTGGTCCTGAACCTATAATTGAGGGTTTAGTTTTAGCTCTCAGAAAAAACAACAACTTCACAGCAATAGCAGTTGGAAATAAAGAACAACTTCTACCTCTTATCCCGCAAGGTTTATTACCAAGAATCGAAATCCTAGACACAAATGATGTTATTAGTATGCATGATAGTGCAACAGATGCATTAAAAAGAAAAGATTCTACAATTTATAAAGCAATAGAATTAGTTAGAGAAGGAAATGCTGATGCAGTAGTTTCTGCTGGACATTCAGGTGCTTCTATGTCTTTAGCAACACTAAGAATTGGAAGAATTAAAGGTGTTTCTAGACCTGCCATTGCAACACTTATGCCAACAAGTGAAAATCAAAATACTTTGGTTTTAGATGTTGGAGCAAATGTTGATAGTGATGCAAAAAATTTATTTGAATTTGCTGTTATGGGACAAGTTTATGCTCAATATGCATTAAGACTTGATGAACCAATAGTTGGACTTTTAAGTAATGGTGAAGAAGACAGTAAAGGTAATGAAGTTACAAAAGAAGCTTATAAATTACTATCTAAACTTCCAGGATTTGCAGGAAATGTTGAAGGTAGTGATATCTTTAAAGGAACTGTTGATGTTGTTGTTTGTGATGGTTTTATAGGTAATATTTTACTTAAAACTGCTGAAGGTGTTGCAGATACAATAGGTAAGATTATTAAAAAGAATTTAAAAAGATCTCTAATCTCAATTGCAGGCGCAGTTCTTATGAGAAAAGTGTTTAAAAACTTAAAAGTAAGAGTTGACTATGCTGAATATGGTGGGGCTCCATTACTTGGAGTAAAAGCACCTGTTATTATATCTCATGGAAAATCGAATTCAAAAGCAATTCAAAATGCAATATTCCAAGCAATTAATGCAGCGAGTTCAAATTTAGATAGTATAATAGAACAAAGATTAGTAGAATACAGTAATAATAAAATAGATTAATTACTGTAATAATTAAGGATATGTCTAATGATTTATGCAGCTTTTAGGTCTATTGGAGCTTATATTCCTCCAAAGATTATGTCAAATGCAGATTTTGAAAAAATAATTGATACTAGTGATGAGTGGATTACTAAAAGAACTGGTATTAAAGAAAGAAGAATTGCAAATGAAGGTGAAGCTTCATCTGATTTAGGTGCACGTGCTGCTGAAGTTGCTATTGAAAGAGCAGGTATATCTAAAGAAGAAATTGATTTAGTAATTTGTGCAACAGTAACTCCAGATTTTTTATGTATGCCTTCAACAGCTTGTTTAATTGCCGCAAAACTAGGACTTCCTAATGTTATGGCTTTTGATATAAGTGCTGCTTGTACAGGATTTGTATATGCACTTAATGTTGCAAAAGCATTTATTGAATCAGGAATGAAAAAAAATGTACTAATTGTTGGTGCAGAAAAGTATAGCGCAATTTTAGATTATACAGATAGAACGACTTGTTTTCTATTTGGAGATGGAGCAGGAGCAGCTATAATTTCAGCAACGAATGATAAAAATGAATCAATTATAGATATTAATTGCTCTAGCGATGGAAACTATGAAGATTTAATTAAAACACCTGGTGGAGGAAGTAAAAATCCTTGTAGTCAAGAAGTTTTAGAAAATAAAATGGCATGTATAAAAATGAAAGGAAATGAAACTTTCAAACTTGCAGTTAAAACTTTGACTTCTGATGTAAAAACAATGCTTGAAAAACATAATCTTACAAATGAAGACATAAATCATTTTATTCCTCATCAAGCAAATTATAGAATTATAAAAGCAGTAGGTGAAGCTTTAGATTTAAGTGATGAACAAACTGTTGTTACAGTTGATAAATATGGAAATACATCAGCTGCTTCAATTCCTATGGCTATGAATTATGCATTTGAACAAGGTAAAATAAAAGCTGGTGAAACAATACTGTTTGATGCTTTTGGTGGTGGACTTACTTGGGGAAGTGCTTTATTTAAATTTGCTCCAATTAAAAGATGAAATAAATTTTCATCTTTTAATTAAATTTTTTGTTATTTGGATTATTTTTAAATATATTAAACGAATTTTTTTCTAAATTATTGTTAAACTTTTCAACTGTGGCTACAGAGTTTAGATATAAAATTGAATCATCAACAACTATTTGAAAAACTGCATGAAGTGGTATCTTTACAATACTTCCAAAATTCTCATTTCCAAAACCAGCTTCAAAACTTAAGAATTCTTCATTTATTTCAATTGTTGTATATGTATAATTACTTAAAACAAATAATGAAAATTTGTGCAATTGTGATTTAATATCTTCAGGTAAAGCGGGATTAAAACTAATTGGAGTAATGTTTGCTGTTATTGAAAATTCTTGATTGTTATCCAATAAAAAAAGTATAATGTCATGAATTTGTTTATTAATTAAATCTTTGTAATTAGAGTTTTCTATAATATCTTTTAACATTTTATATCTCTTCTTTTATTCTTTCTAAGTCGTCTATTTTATTCAAATATTGTTCTTT
Organism: Arcobacter lacus; assembly: GCF_003063295.1. Classification (NCBI taxonomy): domain Bacteria; kingdom Pseudomonadati; phylum Campylobacterota; class Epsilonproteobacteria; order Campylobacterales; family Arcobacteraceae; genus Arcobacter; species Arcobacter lacus. The sequence goes on along the minus strand of NZ_MUXF01000001.1, from coordinate 406,357 downwards.
TTTAGATAAAACAAAATTTATTCTGTCATCATTTATTTCTAAATATTGCTCTTTAGAATATTTTATTATTTTGAATAAATAATTTCTTTTTGAAGTTAAAAAATCTTCAATTTTCTCAAATCCAAAGTTTGCTTTTAATTTAGCAATAATTTCATCTTCTCTAGGATGAGAAATAGAAAATCTAGAAGGTTCTTTTTTATATAACTCTTCAGATTCACTTATTTGTTGTTCAAAATGAGCAATTGTTGCTTGTGTAGTTTGAATATATGAATATGATAATGCACCATTAAAATATGCAAATTTCTTTCTTAAAGCTGAAATATTTTCTAAAATAGCTCTATGAAAAGATTTTAAAACATTTTCATAAACTTTAGCAGCAAAGTGCCTAGTATTTGAAAATTCAATATCAGAAGCAATCTCTCTTTGTTTTCTTATAAGTTCATAAGGTTCTTGCCATTTAACAACATCATTTTTTATTATTCTGTACGCATCTCTGAAAGCTTCGTCACTGTTTAACTCAACATTTTTAAGTAATTTAATTGAACGTTTAAACATTTTGTCAATAGTTTGATCATCATAAAATAAAGCTTTGTAAATTGCATCTGAATCGATCCAAAAAGTTTCATATTCAAATTTTTCTATTTTTTCTCCAAATAAACCTTTTGACTCTTCAAATCTAATTGATTTTTTTCTTTTGATATTTTTATAAGTTTCATGAGCAATTTTTTCCATGATTGCTTCTAAAGAGTTATAAATAGTAAAAAGTTCTTTAGAGTATTTTTTCTGAATATTATCAAAATGTTCTATTACAGCTGGTTGACAATTTCTTAATATATCAACTAAAGCATCATAAACTTTTGTAATTGTTTCATACTCTTTTATTAAAATATCACAAAAACTTTTTAAATCTTTTTTAATTGCAAACTCTTTTGCTTCTGCTGCTTGTGGCCTTATAGTATCGTTAATAAAATCTAAAACATCTTGGATGTTTGATTCTTTTAAAAGTTCTGTATTTGTTGTAGCATCAACATTTTTAATAGAATTAATTTTATTTTTATATTCTTTAAAATGTTTTTCAAAAAAGTCTAAATCATCAACATTTTTTTCTAATAACTCTTTTTTGAATTGATTTATAATTTTTGTATATTCATCTTCAAGTAAAATATCTTTATGTTGAGCTCTACCTTCCAATGCCATCATTGCAGAAATAGGAACAACTTTTGCAAAATATTTTGAAAATTTTTCTTTTACATATTTTGTTGTTGTATCAACTTGTTCAGGGGTTAATTTATCCTTTTGATTTAAAACACATAAAGATTTATTTTTAAAATGTTGCATATACTCTTCTAAAACTTCAGCTTCAGATAGTTTTCCTGCATTATCTATTAGTGTTAACCAAATTATTCCACCAACATCTCTTAAAACTTTTCTCGTTGTATCTGTATCACTTTGTGATTGAGAATTAAGTCCTGGAGTATCAACAAAAGAGATATCTTTTAAAATTTCCATTGGAGCATAAAGAGTAAGATATTTTATATCTTTCATCTCATGTTCTCTTTGATCTGTAAAGTCTGCAATACTTTCAATTGGTGCAAATTCTTGAGCACCAGAATAGTAAGTGATTTTTAGTTTATACTCTTCACCATAGTTTATGAAATTTACTTTAGATGTAACAGGAGTAATCCCCGTTGGTAAAATATTTCTTGAAAGTAAAGCATTTAAAAATGTTGATTTTCCAGCACTAAATTGTCCTGTAATTGCAACTTCCATTGGATAACGTGCACGTTTAATTTGTTTATTTAAAATCGCTTTTAATTGAGTTGATGGAAAAAACTTTTCATCAAGAAGTTTATCTTGAATCTTTTTTATATCTCCAACTAAACCACTTTCGTAAACTGCTTCAACAACCGTATAAGTTTCTTTAAACTCATTAATAAAACTTTTTAATATATTTAGATTTGCACTCATTAATTTAATCCTTTAATAGTTGCAGAGATATTCTCAAGCTTTTTAATATTTTTATGAATATCAATAGATATAACATCTTTATTTTTATCATTTTCTTCAAATGAATTTAATTGATTTTGTAAAGTCTCTTCATCATTTTTAAGTTTTTGCTCAAATTGTTTTAATGGAGCATTTAATGTTGTAAAAAATGACTCAATTAACATGATACTTACTTTTTTTGCTTTTGCTTTTAAATCATCCTCAATTGCTGTAAATTGAGTAGAGATTAATGATTCTATTTCTCTATCAAGTTCATTAATTCTTGAATCTTTAGATTTTGAAACAGCATCAATTATTTGCGAAATTAAAACTTCATTATTAGAAGTTAAAAATCCTGATTTAAAATCTTCTTGGAAAAACCCTCGAGCATCAAAATTTTCATTTTTATGTCCAATTGCAAAACCTAAATCATGATATTTTTGTTCACACTGTTCACCAATAGTTTGAGATTTTTTAATAAATTTGTATCTATAATCTCTAATTACATCAATAATTCCATCTTTTATTGCAGTTTCAATTATAACTTTAATTCTAGAGTTTTCAGGTCTTTTTTTAGTTTTTTCAAAAGAGTATCTAACATCACTTATTACCCTTTGTCTAATAACAGTTTGCAAATCAATAAGTTCACTTTCTAAAAAAGTTTCTAAAGAAGTTACATAAGATTTTGCATCATTTTTATAATAAGTTATATCTTCATTCATTGCTTGAAAAATTCTAGTGTTTACAATTTTTTTCTTATTAAACTCTTCTAACTCTTTTTCTAATTCTTCTTTAGATTTTGATAATAAAGTTAATTCATAATTATTAAATGAGATTTGTTTTTCTATAACTTTTTGAAGCTGATTTTTTGTAGATTGAACAACTAATTCACCTTTTTGTGAATTTGTACCAAACAATGTTTCCATCAAATATTTTTCAATCTCTAAAATACCAGTATCTTCAATAGTAAATCCAGCATCAAGTGCTTCTTTTTCTCTACTTGTTCTATGTAATAATGCCATTCTTCCTGAAATAGGAATAAACTTGATAGTTTTCAGAATATAATCAAGTTGAGAATCTTTATTTTGTGCTTTTAGTTGTCTTTCTATTGAAGTTTTTGTATATTTTATAACTTCGTCTAACTGCTCTTTTGAAACTGTATCAGCTCTTGTAATAACAACCAAAAGTTTTGAAATATTTTGATAAAGTAGGGCATCAATTATAAATTCAACATCTTTTAGTGTTGCACTTTGCGATACATTCATAAGATGTATCATCATGTCACATTGACTGATATATTCTTTTGTTATTTCTTCTCTTTGAATAACTGGATCATCAAGTCCAGGTGTATCAACTATTTCTATACCATCACTTAAAAAATCAAGTTTTGAACCAAGTTCTACATATTTTACTAGATTACATTTTTTGCCACTTGCTTCTGCTGAAGTATATGAAGATAAATCTTTTATATCAATTTCATCAAATCTTGAAACAGGTCTAATATAGTTTTTTAAATTATCACCAAATATTTTATTTGTCTCTTCAACAAAATCTTTCATAGATTCCAATTGAGAAGCTGATTTATTTATTCTATCCCACTCTTGTTCATTCCAATAATAAACTTTTGCATTGTCAGTTGGATTGTGTTTTACTATTGTTAAGTTTGCAGTTTCAGGAACAACAGCACTTCCTAAAATTTCTCTTCCCATCAATGCATTTAGCATTGTAGATTTTCCAGCATTCATAACACCAGTAATTCCAATAGAAAATTTTTGATTATTTAAATAATTATGAGTATTTTCTAACTCACCTAAAATCTCTTTATTTGTTAAATCAGTTTTTAATTCATTGATGATATTTTCTAAATTATGTTTTAAATCTTTAAATGAAGATTTGTGTTCATCATCAATCTTTTCTACTAAAATGTGATTTTGATCTTCTATTACATTAAGTTCTTTTAAATCAAATAAAGATAAAAGTTTATTATAGTGTTCATTATTTATAATATTTTCATTCTTTAAATATTCAAAAGATGAGTGCAAAGTTGCTATATTATTTTTTGTTTTATTTTTTAAAATTGTATCAACAATATTGTGTTGCAAATGATTTAATTCAGATATATTTGAAGGAGATTTGACATTTATTTGTTGACATAAAGTTTTAAAAGAAGTAAGTGGTAAATATTTATCACAGTTTTTTCTTGTTGCACTAATAATTAGAGCAAATATTGTAAAAGTATCTTCATTTAAAATAGTATCAATTTCTTCAGTATCTAAATTTTGTTCAAATGTTATACCATGGTATAATAAAAAATAGTCATTAATTAAACTCATATAAAATCTCCCAAATAAAAAAAGTTAAATATCAAGTAATATGATATTTAACTTTTTCTATTTTTTCAGTTACGAAGGATAAAATCCTTCGTAATATTTATCTAAGTGCTACTAATTTTCTTCTTAAGTAAGCAATTTTGTTTTGTAATGGTAAATGTTTTGGACAATGATCTTCACAAGCCATTAATGACATACAACCAAAAATTCCATCATCATCACCAATTAGTTCATAGAAATCTTCTGCAGTTCTTTTATCGTGTGGATCAATATCAAATCTTGCAACTCTATTTAATCCAACTGGGCCAACGAAATTAGGTCTCATTAAAGCAGTTCCACAAGAAGCTACACAAATACCACATTCAATACATCTATCTAATTCAAAAGTATCATTTGCAACATCTGGATCAATTCTATCTTCTAATTTAGAAATATCAACTTCGTGGTCATTATGAATCCAAGATTCAACTCTTTTACTCATACCATCCATCCATTTACCAGTATTTACAGATAAATCTTTGATTAATTCAAATGCTGGCATAGGCATTAATTGTAATTTTCCAGAAGGATAATTTGAAACAAGTGTTCTACAAGCAAGTGATGGTTTACCGTTTACAACCATACCACAACTTCCACAAATACCAGCTCTACATACAAAGTCAAAAGATAAATCAGGATCTAAATTTTCTCTAATTTGTGTTAATGCAATAAAAAGAGTCATCCCTGGAGTTTCTTCTAATTTATACTCAACGAAGTGAGGTTTAGAAACCTTACTTCTTGGATTAAATTTTAGAACTGATATTGTAATTTCTCTACCTTTTTGTGTGCTCATTATTTATCTCCTGCTCTTTCATTTTTCTCTTTGTAGTTCATTGGTAAATCAAAAGGCATTAATGCATGTTGAATCTCGTGTCTATCTTTTCCTTCAGCTTGCATTTTTTCTGTTATTTCATCAACTTGAGCTTGTCTAACTGCTGATAAATCATGTTCTATAATCATACCTTTAGCACCATATCCTCTAAATGCTGGAGGCATTTCCATAGTCATAATGTCTAATGGCTCATAAGTGATTTCTGGTTCTAATGCATCTTTTGAAGGCCAAGATGTTAAAGTTCTATTTAACCAATTTGCATCATCTCTTTTTAAATAGTCTTCTCTGTAATGTGCTCCTCTTGATTCAGTTCTATCTCTAGCACCTTTAGCAACACAAAGTGCTACTTTTAACATTTTTGGAACTCTATATGCTTCTTCAAGTTCTGGATTTCCAGATCTTTCTTTTGATTTAATGTTGATTTTTTTAGTTTTTGCTAATAAGTCTTTTAACTCTTCAACAGCTTCTTTTAGTGGTTCTCCACTTCTAAAGATACCAACTTTTTCATCCATTAATTCTTTCATTCTATTTTTTATTTTGAAGATATCTTCATTTCCATTATAAGATAGAATTTCATCGATATAAGCTTCTTGCTCATCTAAGAATTTTTGTACAGTTTTAGTAGGAATAGTAACATCATTTTCTAAACAATAATCAGCAAAGTAGTTACCAATAATCATACCAGCAACAACTGTTTCAGAAACAGAGTTTCCTCCAAGTCTATTAAATCCATGCATATCCCAACAAGCAGCTTCACCACAAGCAAATAATCCTGCTAATTTTTGAGACTCACCAGTTGGTTTAGTTCTGATACCACCCATTGAGTAGTGTTGCATTGGAAGAACTGGAGCCCAACCTTTTGGACCTTCATCAGCTGGATCAATACCATTAAAGATTTGACAAATTTCTTGAACGTCTCTTAAGTTTTTCTCAATATGCTCTCTACCTAAAATAGAAATATCTAACCATACGTGATATCCATAAGGAGAAGGAACACCTTTACCATTTCTAATGTGCTCAATCATTCTTCTTGAAACAACGTCTCTTGATGCAAGTTCTTTTTTCTCTGGCTCATAATCAGGCATAAATCTATGACCATCAACGTCTCTTAAAATTCCTCCATCACCTCTACAACCTTCAGTTAATAAAATTCCTGATGGAACGATTGGAGTTGGGTGAAATTGAACCGCTTCCATATTTCCTAATGTTGCAATTCCAGTTTCAAGTGCAATAGCAGCTCCTGTTCCTTCACAAATAACTGCGTTTGTAGTTTGTTTGAAAATTCTTCCATAACCACCAGTTGCTATACATGTACCTTTTGCTACATAAGCTTCTAATTCACCTGTAATTAAATCTCTTACTATTGCTCCATAACATCTTCCATTTTCATGAATTAATGATAAAGCTTCTTTTCTATCTCTAATATCAACGTTATGTTTTAAAGCTTCATTTGCAACACCAAATAGCATTGTATGTCCAGTTGCATCAGCAGTATAACAAGTTCTCCATTTTTTAGTTCCACCAAAGTCTCTTGATGTAATTAATCCATGTCTATCTTCATCTTCTGTAATTGTTGTTTTTTTAGCATTAATAACAGCTTCTCTTGTTCCAGCTTTTACTCTTGACCAAGGAACCCCCCATGATGCTAACTCTCTAATTGCTTTTGGTGCAGTGTGTACAAACATTCTTGCAACATCTTGATCACATCCCCAGTCAGAACCTTTTACAGTATCAGCAAAGTGTAAATCTTCATTATCACCATCAGACATTTTTGAGTTACCTAAAGACGCTTGCATACCACCTTGTGCAGCAGCAGAGTGAGATCTTTTTACAGGTACTAAAGATAAAACTATAGTACTTAATCCTTTTTTTTGTGCAGCAACAGCAGCTCTAAGTCCAGCTAATCCTCCACCAATAACTAATGCATCACAGTAATTAATTTTCATTATGCGATTCCTCCAACACTTTTATTTGTTATATTGTAATTTATAATTTGTGCAGTCGGAGTATATCTTTGACCAACTGTTCCATTTTTAGCATTTTCATAACCTATTTTCATATAAGCAGCAAGTGAAGCAAATCCTAAAACTAAGAAAAATACTGTTAAAACCCATTTAACTTTTTTAAGAGCTTTTCTAGTTGCTTTTGGATTTTCTCCATCAAACCAACCCCATTTTACACATAATCTATAAAGACCAATTGTTCCATGGAATTCAACTGCTAATAATAAAAGAATATATAAAGGCCACATGTACTCTGACCAAATTCTATCAGCACTTTCATATGGACCAATATCTGCAGAGTTTGTCATAATTACATATAAATGAACAGAACCCAAAAAGAACATTGCGAAACCAGTAAATGCTTGAATAAACCAAAGTTTAGTATCATCGTGGTTCATACTTTTTGCATGTGCTTTTATAACTTGGTATTGTTTAAAATTACCAGGTAATTTTCTCATTCCTAAACCAGCATGTACGATAAAAATTGTAAATATAACAACTGCAACAATTGTAACTAATAAAGGATTTCCACCTTCAAAAATAAAGCTACCTTCTAATAATTTTGTAACTGCATACATAAAATCATTAGATACTAAAATTGAAGCAACTAACATCATATGTGCCCACATAAATAAAGCTAAGAAACCACCTGTAAAACTTTGGATAAAATCAAGTTTTGCAGGTAGTCTACTTTTCTTCCCTTCTTCCGTTTTCCCTAAATAACCTTCTATTAGGTCACTCATTTGCTATCCTTTCTTACGATTTTAGATTTCGTAAATAATAGCAAAATATAAGTTTAAAATTACTTCAATGGAAAGGCTATTTTTTCAGTTTTTTTGGTGTAAAAAGGCAAAAAAGTTACAAATTATCCCCCAAGGGGGATTTTATAGATATCTTATTAATAATGAGTATTAATAATTATGTTACTTTATAACACAATTATTTTATAAATAGAGATTGTACTGCTACTTGTGAGAAGTTTATTAAAGTATCAATATTCATTGCAGGAATGAAAAATACTATTGCTGAACCAATTCCACCTAAAACAGTTAAAATTGCAACAAACATTATCGCATAAGTTGAAACTCTTTTATCATCAAACTCTTCAGTTTTACAATTATTTGTTGCAGGATAAAAATACATCATCGCAATAAGTCTAAAATAATAATATACTGAAACAATAGTCGCGATTATTGCAATAACTGTAAGCACAGTATAACCTGAAGCAATTGCTTCAGTGAATACATAAATTTTACCAATAAATCCTATTGTAGAAGGAATTCCTGCAAGTGATAATAAAAATATTGTCATCATAGCTGCTAAAAATGGTCTTTGTTTTGCTAAACCTTTAAAATCATCAAATGTAACTTTTACATTAGTTTCTGAAATAATATGTGAAGTTAATCCAAATGCCCCAAGAGCAGATAATAAATAAGCAATTAAATAAAACATTACAGCATATGCTGAGTCAATATTTATCAAATGCCCATCTTTATAACCTAATGCAATAAATGCTAAAAGCAAGTATCCTGTATGAACTATTGAAGATGCAGCTAACATTCTTTTCACTATTTGTTGTGTTACTGCTAACCAAGTTCCAAATACTAAAGTTAAAATTACAATAACAGAAAGTATAGTGTCCCAGAAATCTATAATTGGAGATATATACTCTAATATAACTCTTAAGAAGAATGAAAAAATTGCAATTTTAAATGTTGATGCCATGTATGCTGTAATAATCATAGGAGCACCTCTATAAACATCTAGAAGCCACGATTGGAATGGAAATGCTGCAATTTTAAATAAAAATGTAAACAGAATTAAAGTTAAACCAATGTACACAAGTATCATATCTTGTTGACTTGCAGTTGCTATAAATGTTGAAACATCAGCTAAATTTGTACTTGTTGTTGCTCCATAAACTAAAACCATACCTAAAAGATAGAAAGCTCCAATAAATGAACCTAAAACTAAATATTTGAAAATTGCTTCAACTCTTTTTGAATCATCAGAATTATAACCAACCATAATATAAATAGAAAATGATGCAATTTCTAAAGCAATAAATGCTGTAATTAGTTCATTCGCTTGTGCTAAAATCATCATTCCAAATAGAGCAAATAATAAAATTGAGAAAAATTCACCTTTAAAATAACTTCTATTTTGGAAATAATGTTCCCCAATTAACAACGTTAATAAAGTTCCAGCAATTAATAAAATATTGAAAAAGTTTGAAAAACTATCAAAAGTTAAAACATTATTTAAAAAACTTTCATATGGTTGAACTGAAAATGAATTATTTACATTACTAAGTGCAAATAGTAAAGCAATAATTAAAAATATTGAAGATACAACAATATGATTTTTAATATTAAATTTATCATACATGCTCATAAACATAAGCACTAATGCACCAACTAAAATAGTAAGTGTTGGTACTAAATATAAAAATTGACTCATTTTGCTGCTCCAATTTGTAGAATATCTTGTAGGTAGTGTGTAACTGTTGGTTCAAATTTATCCATAAAAATTTCTGGATAAAATCCCATAACAAAAACTAAAATAACCCAAGGAGTTAATCCTATAATTTCTTTAATTTTTAAATCTCTCATTGTAAGTTCAGGTGCACCTTCTGGTCTATCTTGTAAAATAGCTCTTTGAAACATCCATAACATATATGAAGCTCCAATTATTACTGTAAGTGCTGAAATATACCCTAAATAAGCATTAAATTCATATATACCAAAGATTATTAAAAGTTCAGAAACAAATCCATTTGTTCCAGGAAGTCCAACGTTTGCAAATAACATAACTGCAAAAATAAATGTGAAAATAGGAGCTTTTTTAGCAATTCCACCTAAATCTTTAATTGTTTTAAATCCTGTTTGTTCTTGCATTAATCCTACAAGTAAGAATAAAGCACCAGTTGCAATAGCATGGGCAATTATTAAATATAAAGCACCATTTATACCATAAGCATTTAATGAAAAAATACCTGCTGATATGAAGCTAAGGTGTGACGCTGAAGAATAAGCAAACATTCTTTTGATATCATCTTGCATAAGTGCTGCAATTCCAAAATAGATTAATCCAAATAGACCAATAGCTACAAACCAAGTTGAAAACTCTACATAAATATCAGGGAAAATTGGAATCATAAATCTAACAATTGCATAAACTCCAAGTTTTGCCATAATAGAAGATAGTAAAAATACTGCTCCTGTTGGTGCATTTTTATAAGTTTCCATAATCCATGTATGTAATGGGAAAATTGGAATTTTTATTGCAAATGCAGCTAAAAACGCTAAAAATAACCAAGCTTTTGTAGAATAATCAAGAGTTGAAATTGTCATTAATTTATCGTATGCAAACGACCAAGTTCCAAATTCACTATAATAAGCAACTCCAAGATATAAAATTGCTATTAACATTAAAAGTGATCCAGCCATTGTATAAACAGTTACTTTTATTGTTGTAAATACCTTATTACCAAATCCATATTGTCCAATAAGTAAAAAAACTGGTAAAAGCATAATTTCCCAGAAGAAATAGAATAAAACTACATCTAATGCTAATAAACTTCCTGTAACTCCTGTTTGAACTAAAAGCATATTTATCCAATATCCTTTAGTTTTACCTTCCCATAATAATAAATAAGAAGTAGGAATAAGTATAGCAATCATCATTAAAATTGTAAGAGAAAAACCATCTAATCCAACATAATAGTTAATTCCATAAGTTTCAATCCAAGACACATTTGTAACAAATTGCATACTAGAATTTGGGTCAAATTCAATATAGATTTTTAAAACTAAAGCTAAAATAACAGTTGTTGTTAAAAAAGCTATATTTCTAATTGTATTAACATCTCTTGTTGTTATCATTAAACCAAATGCAACAACAGCAGGTAAAAATATAATAAACGAAAGTATATCTGAACTCATACTATAATCCTAGTGTAATATATAAATATACAAAGATACAAGTCATTCCAATAAGCATAAACACAGCATAGAATCTAACATTTGCATTTTGTATCATAGCTACTTTTTTACCAACATTTACAAAAGAGATTGATGATTTCATAATAAACGCATCAATTATTTTATCATCAACAACTTTATCTATAAATGTCGAAATAGCTTTTGCTGATTTAACAAATAAGAAGTCATAAAGTTCATCAACATAAAGTTTTCTACCAACAAAACCAGTTTCAGTTTCTTCTTTTGATAGGTCATAATTTGCATATCTTTTATATGCAACAAAGATACCACAAGCTGCAACAACAACAGATAATATCATTAAAATATATTCTGTTGAATGATCTAAGTGGATAACTTTTGAATTTAATTGTCCAAGCCAAGTATCAACAAAATGATTTCCTCCAAAAATAGAAGGAAGATTTAAGAATCCTGCTCCAACTGCACCAATAGCCAAGATTAGAAGTGGTAAAGTGATAGTTTTTGAAGTATAAACATAATCAACATCATGATGATTTGGTGCAACAAAAACTATGAAATACATTCTAAACATATAATATGCTGTTAAGAATGCAGTAAATAAAGCAATTCCATAAATTAAATATTCTCCTTCTTGGAAAGCTGCTGCTAAAATAGCATCTTTTGAGAAGAATCCAGAGAATGGTGGAATTCCAGAAATTGCAATAACCCCAATTAGGAATGTTAATCCAATAATAGGAAGATTTGCTCTATGTTTTGCAATTTTAAATATATTTTGTTCGTGATGAAGTGCTATGATAATCCCACCAGCTCCCATGAATAACATTGCTTTAAAGAAAGCATGTGTAAATACGTGGAACAGTCCAGTTGAATAAAAACCTAAACCAACAGCAATAAACATATATCCTAATTGACTCATTGTTGAATAAGCAAGAATTTTTTTGATATCTGTTTGTTTAGTTGCAATAACTGCAGCAAGTAGGGCAGAAATTGCTCCAACATAAGCTATAAATAATCCAATTTCTTCAATTCCAGCATATAAGAAGTGGAATCTTGCAACCATATAAACCCCAGCTGTTACCATCGTAGCAGCGTGAATTAAAGCTGAAATTGGAGTTGGTCCTGCCATTGCATCAGGTAACCAAACATAAAGTGGAACTTGAGCTGATTTTCCCATTGCTCCTACAAAAAGCAAAAATCCTGAAAGAATCAATAAACTATTTGTAGTATTTCCTATATTTGCTTCAATAGTTCCAAATGATAAATCAACTTGACCTAAAGCAAAAAATAAAGTTACAACACCAAGTAAAAATCCAAAATCACCAACTCTGTTTACTATAAATGCTTTGTTTGCAGCAATAACATTGTCTTTACTACCATAATAAAATTTGATTAAAAGATATGAACAAACTCCAACACCTTCCCAACCAATAAATAAAATGATTGGATTATCTGCTAATACAAGAATTAACATTGAAGCTAAGAAAAGGTTAAAGTAAGCAAAGAACTTACCAAATCCATCATCACCTTTCATATAACCAATTGCATAAATATGAATTAGCCAACCAACAAAAGTTACAAACATAGACATAAAGATTGACAAATTATCACCTAAAAATGCCATTTCAATATTTAATTTATCAACATTTAACCAAGTAAAAATATGTTGTTTAAATATGATTTTTTCTTCAAGCATTCTTAGGAATAAACTTAAAGTAATTAAGAATGAAATTAATGGAGTAATAGTTCCAATTAAAGCAAAATAATTTTCTGAAATTTTACTTTTTTTAATATGATAGAAATATAATGAACCATTAAGTATAGCACCAAATAAAGGAGCTAAAATAATCCAAACTAAAGCAGATGTATTCATATTAGTTTTCTCCTTGAGTTAGAGATGTAAATACATCTGTGTTTAAAGATTTTTTTGATCTAAATAATAAAATTATTACTGATAAGAAAATCGCAGCTTCAGCAGCAGCAATTGAAATAACCATAACTGTAATAATTTGAGGGTCAATATTAAAATGATATCTAGCAAATGTTATTAAAAATAGGTTTATACCATTTAGCATCATTTCAATTGACATATATATAACAAAAATATTTTTTCTTGCTATAACACCTATTGCTCCGATTGAGAATAACATCATTGAAACAAAGGCATAAGAAGTAAGTGATACCATAAATTAGTCCTCCTTGCTTATAATTTTAGATTTTCTTTTTTTTGCAAGAACAACTGATCCAACAAGTGCAATTAAAAGTAAAATTGATATTAATTCAAATGAAACAATCCAATGATTATAAAGTTCTATTCCAACAGGTTTTATATCTCCAAAATCACCTTGAGCTATATTGAAATCTTTTTCAGGAAGATTTGAAACTGCTTTTAAAACTAAAACATTCAAAGGAATCATAATAACAGCACCAAGTGCTATTAACTTATATTTATTTGGTTCATGTGGTAAATCTTCTTCTTTAATATTTAAGAACATTAAAATAAAAAGAATTAAAGTCATAATTGCACCAGCATAAACTATAATTTGAACTAAAAATAAGAAAGTTGCATTTAAAAGTGCGAACATACCTGCAACACTTAACATTGTAATTAATACACCTAATGCACTAAACATTGGATTTTTATATACAATCATAGCAATAGCACCAGTGATTGCAAAAAATGCTAAAGCAATAAATATTAAATCAACCATTATTTTAAATCCTTTGATCTTTCATTAGCCATTAAAGCTTTTTTGTCTAATACAAAATCTTCTCTTTTTGACGCTGTAAATGAAAAAATTCCTGTATCCATTCTAATCGCATCACAAGGACAAGCTTCAACACAATATCCACAGAATACGCACTCTAATAAATCGATTTTAAACTCTTTAGGTCTTTTCTCATTGTGTTCATCGAATCTTTCTTCAGCTTCAATAAAGATACATTCAGCTGGACATGCAGTTGCACACATAAAACAAGCTACACATTTTTCACTACCATCATCAAACTTTGTAAGTCTATGAACACCTCTATATCTATCAGTAATATCTGTTGGTTGAACTTCTGGATATTGTAAAGTATTGATACTTTCTACATCTTTTAAATTTTTAACAAAATGTTTAAAAGTTGTTTTCATTCCACCTGCAATACCAGGTAAATATAATCTATCTTTAAACGATTTACCGTGTCTTTGTACTACTTTTATTCCCATATTAATTTCCTACAACAACTATAATCGCAGTTATTACGATATTTAAAAGAGCTAACGGAATTAAAACTTTCCAACCCAACATTTGTAATTGATCATATCTAAATCTTAAAACAGTCCATCTAACCCACATATAAACAAAAACCATCATAAAAAACTTAATTAAAAAAGTTCCAATTTGAATAACAGCAGTTGCTATATTTACACCATTTGTTCCAAGTCCATTAACTAAAAAAGAGATTAAGAAACCTACAACGATTATACAAATTGACCAAAATAAAACAGTTAATATCTTTGTCTCTTTTAATCTTGATTTATCTTCACCGATAGCTTTATTATTCTTTTTCATCCATTTTGTAAAGATGAATATTTTAATTGGAAGTAAAATAATAATCGCTAAAATTACGTAATTGATATTTGCTTGAATTGTTTGTGTATCCATCCAAGGAATTTGATATCCACCAAAGAATAAAGTTACAATGATTGCACTTGATGCACTCATAGCTGCATATTCTCCAACTTGGAAAAGACCAAATTTCATAGCACTATACTCTGTATGATAACCTGCAACAATTTCAGATTCACCTTCTGCTAAGTCAAAAGGAGCTCTATTTGTTTCTGCAAAAGAACAAACAATAAAGATAATAGCAGCTAGTGGTTGAATAAAAATTCCCCACATTGGAATAATTCCTAAATAAGTTCCACTTTGAGCATTTACCATATCTGTTAAATGAATTGAACCATAAGAGATAATCATAGAAATAATTGCTAATCCCATAGCAGCTTCATAAGAAATAACTTGTGCTGAAGCTCTAATTGAACCTAGAAGACCATATTTGTTTTCAGATGAATATCCACCTAAAATTATTCCATAAACACTAAGTCCTGCAAATGCAATAAACCACATAATACCTAATTGGTTTGGAATTGCTTGCATAATATGAGATTTATCATCTATTACTAAAACATCTGCATAAGGAACTACTGCAAAAGTTAAAAAAGAACATAAAAATACAATAACAGGAGCTATTGTAAAGAAAAACTTATGTTTTATATGAGAAGGAGTGAAATCTTCTTTAAACACAAGTTTAAGCATATCTGCAAGAGCTTGAATAAGCCCACCTAATCTCATTGGTCCAATATTACATCTATTTGGACCACTTCTATCTTGAATAAAACCACAGATTCTTCTTTCCCACCAAACCCAAAGAGGAGTTAGTCCAACTGCAAGAACTACGGCTAGAATAATATTTACAAGAATTATAATTATATCACTCATAGAGTTCCCTTCTCAATCATTGATTTTAAATCTTCTATTATTGTTGTTATAGTTTTTATTGGTTCATTTTTATTCATTTTTGAAACCACTTTTTGTTTAATTCCATCACAATTTATATATGTTCCAGTTTTTTCATAAAAAGATGCAACAGGAACGGCTATATTTGAATAACCAATTGTTAAACAATGATGACTAAAGAAAGAGATAACTTTTTTATTTTCAAGAAGTTTTAGATTATTTTCAAAATAACTATTTTCAATTATAACAACCAAAGAAGAATTATTTAATTTTTCTTCAAAAAATTCTTTAGTTTCATCAATTTCTAACTCTTTAAATGAAGCTCTATTTGCACTTCTATCACTATTTCTTAAATAATCATCTCCAAAATTTTCATCAATTGTATTTGGAGAATATCCACTAACAGAAATATTTAATTTTGAAGCTAGATTTTTAGTATTTAATATCTCTTCATAAGAAAGACTTGGACTTAGTAAAATTAAAATATTTTTATTTGTTGATAACTCTTTAAAAATAGAAGCATTTACGCTATTCATATCTGATTCATTTTTGTTAATTAGAGGAGTTTCAAATCTATTTTCATTCTCTTTTGTATAAGATAATCTTCCCTCATCACACATAAACCAACCATTAATAGCTCTATTTACTCTAGGTCTAAATCTATAAATTACATCGTCTTTATATTTTTCTTTTCGATGATCAACATAAATATTACATGCTTTAGAACAGCCATTACAGATTGCATCAAAACTTTCTAAAAACCAAACTCTTTGTTTAAATCTGAAATCTTTGCTTGTTAATGCACCTACTGGACATAAATCAACAACATTCATAGCATACGGATTATTTAAAGGACGACCTGGAAAAGTTCCAATAACAGAATGATCTGCTCTACTTATAACTCCAAGCTCATTTGTTTTTGTTATAGTTGAACAGAATCTTACACATCTTGTACAAAGTACACATCTTTCTTGATCTAGCATTACATTAGAACCAAGATCTACTCTTTTTCTTGCATGATTTTTTGCTTGAAGATTTACTCTTGAATCATAAAATCCTGATTCCATATAGTAGTCTTGTAATTTACATTCCCCTGCTTGATCACATGTAGGACAGTCAATTGGGTGATTTATAAGTTCAAGTTCTAAAATATCTCGTCTAACTTTTTCAATATTTTGACCTTTTGTTCTTACTATCATTCCATCTTTCACAGGTGTATCACAAGCGATTTGTGGTCTTTTTTGACCTTCAATCTCAACCATACACATTCTACAATTTCCATCTTTTCCCAACGCTTGATGATAACAAAAGTGAGGGATATGAATATTTTCATCTAATAATTTATCAATAAGCAAACTACCTTTGGTAGCCTGCATTTGAACACCATTAATTGTAATATTAACAACTTCAGCCATAAATAATACCCCTTACACTCTGTTTAATTTTTTTTACTTACCTGTATATAATTGTCTTGGTCTTGCAATTTTATGTTTTGGATCTTGTTTTAATTCAGACCATTGAGCTAACCATCCTGGAGTTCTACCAATAACAAAGATTGGTGTAAACATTTCAACAGGAATTTTTAAAGCAGTTAAAATTACACCTGAATAGAAGTCGATATTTGGATATAAACCTCTTTCTTTGAAATAATCGTCACTTAAAGCAGCTTTTTCAACAGCAGCTGCGATATCAAGAAGTTTTGAATCAAGATTTAATTTTTCTCTTAATTTATCTTGTAATCCTTTTAAAGTTTCAGCTCTTGGATCTCTATTTTTATAAACTCTGTGTCCAAATCCCATTAATCTAAATGGATCATTTTTATCTTTTGCTTTTGCAATATAAGTTGGAACATTTTTAATATCACCAATTAATTTTAATTGATCCATAACTTTTTCATTAGCTCCACCGTGTGCACTTCCCCATAAAGCCGAGATACCAGAAGCAATAGCTACATAAGGGTGAGCTTCAGTAGAACCAACATTTCTAACTGTTGTTGTTGAAGCATTTTGTTCGTGATCAGCATGTAAAGTTAAGATTGCATCAAGTGCATCAACTTCAATTTGTGTGATTTCTTGATTTTTTCCATCACCTAAATATTTCATTCTTCCACCTGGATATGCTCTTAGCATATATAAAAAGTTTTCAGTAAAATATCTATTAACATCTGGGTAAATTAGTGGTGTACCAATAGAATTTCTATATGCCATAGCTGCAATAGTTGGCATTTTAGCTAAAATTCTTCTTCTCATAATTTTGAATGCATCTTCATCTTCTAAATGTAAGTGATCTTTATAAAAAGCAGATAATGCCATAGTAGCTGCTCCCATAGTTGCCATTGGATGTGCACCATCTGGTAAAGCATCAAATAATCTAATAATACCTTCATTTAAAAATGATCTATGTCTAATTTCTAAATCAAAACTTTTTGACTCTTCTTCATTTGGTAATCTTGCGTTCATTAATAAGTGAGCAACATCTAAAAATGAGTGTTTCCCTGCAAGATCAGCAATATCATAACCTCTGTATCTTAGTTCAGAGTTTTCTCCATCAATAAATGTGATTTTTGATTCGCAAGAAGCAGTTGAAGTGTAACCTGGGTCATAAGTAAACATTCCAGAATCTTTATAAAATGTAGAAATATCTACAACGCTTGGTCCTCTAGTTCCATCAACTATATTATACTCATAAGATTTACCATTTCTATTATCCGTAAAAGTCATTGTATTTTTTGGCATTTTTTTTCCTTTTTTATTAAATTAGTTTTTGAGATATGCTTTAAATTCTTCAGGGAATTTTTTTACGATACTTGCAATAATATCTTTTACTGCTGGTGCAAAAACACAAACTGTTTTTCCATTTAGAGTATCACAAACATCTAGTATAGTTTTCAGATCTTTGTCTGAAGCCTCACCAGCTATAACTTTTTTTAGAATTTTATCAATCCAACCAGTTCCTTCTCTACAAGGAGTACATTGTCCACAAGATTCATGGTGATAGAATTCAATGATGTTTTTTGCTACATCAACCATTGAAGTATCTTCATCAATTACTATCATTCCACCTGTACCTAAAGTTGAACCAATATCCCACATTGATTCATAGTCCAATACAGCTTTTTCTACTTCAGAAGCTGTTAAAATTGGACATGATGAACCTCCTGGAATTATTGCTTTTAGTTTTTTCCCTTCAAGCATTCCTCCACCAAGAACATTTAGAAAATCTATCATTTTATTTCCATAAGCTATTTCATAAACACCTGGATTTTTAACAGGTCCTGAAATAGCAAAAAGCATTGTTCCTGGAGATTTTTCTGTACCGTATTTTGTATAACCTTCTGCTCCATTCTCAACAATATTTGGAACTGAAGAGATAGTTTCTACGTTATTTACAGTTGCAGGATTATCAAAGAACCATTCGCACTCTTTTCCATGTGGTTTAAGTCTTGGATGACCTCTTTTACCTTCTAAAGATTCAATAAGTGCTGATTTTTCACCACAAATATAAGCTCCACCACCTCTATGAACTGTAATATCAACTTTAAAATCATATTTATCCATGATTTTATCACCAATAATTTTTGCTTCATAAGCTTCTTTTATAGCTTCATTTAATCTATCTATAAAAAATTTATATTCACCTCTTATGTAAATATAAGCGTGATTTGCTTGTATTGCCCAGCAAGTACAAATAATTCCTTCTATTAAAATATGCGGATCATATTGGAAAATTTGTCTATCTTTAAAAGTACCTGGTTCACTCTCATCCCCATTTACTATTAAATATCTTGGTCTTTCATCAACTGGTGGCATAAGTTCCCATTTTGGTCCACAAGCAGCTCCACCACCACCTTTTCCTCTAAGTCCTGATTTTGTAACTTCAGCAGTTACTTCTTCAGGTTTCATTGTAAACAACTTATCTATAGAAGAATATCTTCCATTTGCTAGAGCAACTTCTAATTTATGAGAATTTGGGATATCAAAATTTTTACTTACGATTTTAGTTAGCATTTTTGCACTCCCAAATTATTTTTTCTAATTTTTCTTTTGTTAGTTTTCCATGATAAACATTATTTAATGCAATCATTGGTGCATCACCACAAGCACCTTGACATTCAACTTCTGTAAATGTAAATAAACCATCAGCACTTGTTTGTCCAGATTCTAAACCTAATACATCTTTTATATATTGTTTAAGTTCTTTTGCTCCACAAACCATACAAGAAACTGTTTTACATAATTCAATATGATATTTTCCTATTGGTTTTAAGTTAAACATTGTATAAAAAGTTGCAACTTCATATACTTGAATAGGAGTTTTTCCTAATCTATCAGCTACATATACCATAGCTTCTGGACTAACCCAACCTTCTTGTTCTTGAACTAACCAAAGTGCAGGCAACATACAAGAATCTATTTTAGGATATCTTGATACGTATTCTTGGAATTTTATTTCATTTTCGCTTGTATATTTAAAACTATTCATTATCTATCAAACTCCCCTGCAATAAAGTTCATACTAGCCATCGTAACAACAGCATCTGCAAGCATTGTTCCCTCAACAATTTTTGAATAAGCTGCTAAAGAGTAAAAACATGGTGGTCTACATTTTACTTTATATGGTCTACCACTTCCATCACTTACAATGAAAAATCCTAATTCTCCATTTGCAGCTTCAGTAAAGCTATAATATTCACCTTTTGGAACTTGGATTCCTTCAAAAGTTAATTTGAATTGATTCATTAAACTTTCAATATTTCCATAAACATCTTTTTTAGAAGGAAGAATAACACCTGGTGCATAAACATTGATTGCCCCATCTGGAAGATTTTTCATAGCTTGTCTAATAATTTTTGTAGATTGTCTCATCTCTTCAAATCTACACATCATTCTGTCATAAACATCACCATGACTTCCTATAACTACATCAAAATCAAAATTTTCATAACCGTAATATGGTTTGTCTTTTCTTAAATCGCAAGCAACACCAGCTGCTCTTAAATTTGGTCCAGAAATACCATTTCTTAAAGCAAAATCAGCTTTTATAACTCCAACATCTTGTGTTCTATCATGATATATTCTATTGTGAGCAATTAAAGATAAAGCATCTTCAACACCTTTTTCAACTGCTTTTAAAACTTCTTCTAAGTCTTTATCAAATCCATCATATAAATCAAACTCTAAACCACCAATTCTTGTATAAGTGTTAGTTAATCTAGCTCCTGTTAATTTTGATAATAAATCGTAAGCCATATCTCTTGGTGAGAAAAGATACCAGAAGTTTGTAAGTCCACCTAAGTCAACCATATTTGCAGCATTACAAACAAGGTGATCCAAAATTCTACTTAATTCACCAATTATAACTCTTATCATTTTTGCTCTTGGAGTTATTTCTATTCCTAACATCTCTTCAACAGCTTTTGAATAACCAATGTTATTTAAAATCGCACTACAGTAGTTTAATCTGTCTGTATAAGGAATAATTTGTGAATAAGTATGATGTTCACAGGCTTTTTCAAAACCTCTATGTAAATAACCAATTTCTGTTACACAAGCTGTGATTGTTTCACCTTCCATTGCAACAAAGTTTCTAATTGTTCCGTGACTTGCTGGGTGTGATGGACCAACATTTAAAAGCATTAAATCATCAATTTCTTCTTTTTTGTAACCTTTAGATTCAAGTTTTGGAACCATTTCGTCCATTAAATCTTCAGTTTCTGTACAAATTTGACCTTTTGTAATTTTATAATCTTTTCTTAAAGGGTGACCAATAAATTGGTGATGATTTAAAACTCTTTTTAAGTTTGGGTGACCAACAAATTTTATTCCATATTGATCAAAAGTTTCTCTTTCTGCCCAGTCTGCTGATTCATATAAGTCATAAAGTGAATCAATTTCTAAAGTATTATCATCTACGTAAGATTTTATTGTAATTTCTTTTGTAAAAGTTGAATCTCTTAAAATATAAATAACTGCAAATCTTGAAGGAGTAACGTCAGGAAATTTTAAATAATCAACAGCAGTAACATCTAATAATATAGTGTAGTTTTCTTCATTTTTCAGTTTTGAAATAGTTGATTTTAACTCTTTTGAATCAATTAACATATCACAATTAAGCATCTAAAAATCCTTTATACTCTTTTACTCTATCTTTTATAATTGATTCTGTTTTTGCTTTTTCTTGTATTCTCATAATAGCATCAAGAACAGCTTCAGGACGAGGAGGGCAACCTGCTACATATTCATCAACAGGAATAATTTCATCAATTCCTTGAACTGTTGTATAGTTATCATAAAAACCTCCACTACAGGCACATGCTCCCATAGAGATAACCCATTTTGGTTCACACATTTGTTCATAAATTTTCTTTAAAATAGGTGCTTGCTTATACGAAATTGTTCCAGCAACGATTAATAAATCAGCTTGTCTTGGAGAAAATCTTACAACTTCTGCTCCAAATCTAGAAACATCATATTTTGCACCAGCAACTGCCATAAACTCAATACCACAACAGGCTGTTCCAAATGCCATTGGCCATAAAGAATATGATCTTCCCCAATTTACAGCGTGATCAAGTCTAGTTGTAACAATAGAATCACCTAATTTTGATTCAACTCCTAATCCCATGATAAAGCCTTTTTCTTATAAATATAAATTAATCCTGCAAATAATAATCCCATAAAAATAAACATTTTAAATAATCCAGCATATCCTAATTCTACAACATTTATTGCCCATGGAAACATAAAAATAATCTCTACGTCAAATAGTAAAAATGAAATTGCAACTAAATAAAATTTTATTGAAAATCTGATATTTGTAGTTCCTATTGGAGTTGTAATACCACTTTCATAAACACTGTTTTTAATTTCAGAGTTTTCATTTCTTGGACCAATAAATTTTGTTAAAACAAAGACACTAGCAAGAACTATTGCTATTGCAATGAAAATTGTGGAAGCTAATATTAATTCCGTTGACATTTTTCTTTTCCCTACTTAAAATTTAGTCGTAAGGTGATTGTACACTTTTTTTTTTAAGTTAACAAAGTTTTTACCTCAAATTCAAAGTAATTATAAATGATAGTGAGAAAAAAGGTAATACTTTATAAAAATCTATTTTGAAAAATTTTTTACAAATTGATTTAAAGCTATATTTAAAGCCTTTTTACTCAAAGCTGTATTCAACCTAAAAAACTTATTTCCATTGCTACCAAAAGAAACACCATCATTTAAAGCAATTTTAGATTTTGTAAGTAAAGTATTCTTTATTGCAAGATGAGAAAGTCCTATTTTTGAAAAATCCAACCACAATAAATATGTTGCTTCGGGGATAAAAAAATCAATATTTAAACTATTTTTTTCAAAAAATTCTTTTGTAAAAATTATATTATTCATAAGATAAGCTTTTAGTTCTTTTACGAAAGCTGAACCATTTTCATAGGCTGCTTTTGTCGAAACATAACCAAAAAAGTTAATAGAGTTTATCTCTCTTTTGATTGCAACTTTTTTAAACTTTTCTAAAATTTCTGCATTTTTACTTATTGCATATGCACAATTAAGTCCAGCTATATTAAAAGTTTTTCCAGCACTATTAAGCGTTATTGTTTGATTTGCTATCTCTTTTGAAATTGAAGCAAGAGGAGTAAATTTTTTAAAAGTAATATCACTGTGAATTTCATCTGAAACTATTGTGATATTATGCTTGATACAAATATTTGCCAATTTTTCAAGTTCTTCTTTACTCCAAACACGACCAACTGGATTATGAGGAGAACAAAGTGCTAGAATTTTTGTTTTAGAAGTTATCTTTTTTTCTAAATCTTCTAAATCCATAGTGTAATAACCATTTTCATCTTTTTTTAGTTCATTTACAATTACTTTTCTTTCATTTGCTGTAACACATTTGAAAAGTGGTGGATAAATTGGAGTTTGAACAATAACTTCATCACCAATTTCACTGAATGCTTCAATACAAGCACTGTAAGCTGGAACTACACCATTTATCATAAAAATATCTTTTTGTTCAATTTCCCAATTATGTTCATTTTTTTGCCAATTAATTATTGAAGCATAAAGTTCAGGTGTATCAACACTATAACCATATAAAGAGTTAGAAGCTGCTTTTATAATCGCATCATTTATAAATGAAGGAGTTTTAAAATCCATATCAGCAACCCAAAGAGGATTTAAATCTTCATATCCAAAATATTTTTTTAATCCATCATATTTTGCACAGTTTGTATTTTTTCTATTTATTTGTTCATCAAAATTATAAATCATATTAAAAAGCCTTATTTATTATTAATCGATAAAATGATATAAGATTTCAACTTAATTAACTGAAGAATTAGATTTAGAGGATAATATGAAAGAAGCTATTGAAATATTAAGAAAAAATGATTTACTTAGAGTTATTGATGATGAGTTGGATATCTATTTAGAAATCCCACATATTGCTTATATTGAAGTAAAAAAAGAGGATTCAAAAGCTTTATTATTTACAAATGTTGTTGATAAAAAAAGTAATAAAAAGTTTGATATTCCAGTATTGATGAATGTATTTTGTAATGAAAAAGCTGTAAAACTTTTTATTGGTGATGGAGATAAAATAGGTGCTGAAATAGAAAGTTTACTTAAAATGAAACCACCTTCAACATTTAGTGAAAAACTTTCTACTTTTGGTAAATTATTTGCTTTAAAAAATACAATTCCTAAAAAATTAAAAGGAAAAGGTGAGTGTCAAGAAGTTATAAAACTTGGGAAAGATGCAAAACTTTCTGATTTACCAATACTTACAACTTGGGAACAAGATGGAGGTCCTTTTATAACAATGGGGCAAGTTTATACGACAAGTTTGAATGGTGAATTAAAAAACCTTGGAATGTATAGACTTCAAGTTTATGATGACCAAACACTTGGAATGCATTGGCAAATTCATAAAGATTCAAATCACTTTTTCCATGAGTACAAAAAAGCTGGTAAAAAAATGCCAGTATCAATTGGAATAGGAGGTGATCCTATGTATATTTGGTGTGGACAAGCTCCACTTCCAATAGGAATTTTTGAACTTATGCTTTATGGTTTTGTAAAAAATAAAAATGCTCAACTTGTAAAATCAATTACAAATGATATTTATGTTCCAAAAGATAATGACTTTATTATTGAAGGTTTTGTTGACCCTTCAAAAATGAGAATTGAAGGACCTTTTGGAGATCATACTGGATATTATACACTTGAAGAAGAGTATCCATTTATGGAAGTTTCGGCAATCACAAGTAAGAAAAATCCTACATATTTAGCAACTGTTGTTGGAAAACCACCTTTGGAAGATAAATATATGGGGTTTGCAACTGAAAGAATTTTCTTACCGTTACTTAAAACAACAGCACCTGATTTGATTGATTATTATATGCCAGAAAATGGAGTATTTCACAATCTAATTATTGCAAAAATAAAAACTTTATATCCTGGACATGCAAGTCAGATGATGCATGCGTTTTGGGGAGTAGGGCAGATGAGTTTTGTTAAACATGCGATTTTTGTAAATGAAGATGCACCTGAATTGACTTCACATGAAGAGATAATAAAATATATTTTAAATAGAATAAATATTGAAGATATGCTAATCTCAAAAGGTGTTGTAGATGCACTTGACCACTCATCTCCAAAATTTGCAATCGGTGGAAAACTTGGACTTGATTGTACAGGTGATGAAGTTAAAGAACTTGGAATTACACTTTTAGAAGATGATGAATTACTTCAAAAAATGCAAAATATTACAAATGAAGTAAAAGATTTAAAACAATATTTCAAAGATACAAAAAATCCAATTTGTGTAATTAGTGTAGAAAAAACTAGAAATCAAAAATATCTTTTTGAAGAATTAAAACCACTATTTGAGCATATTAAAATTTTAATAATGGTAGATAATGCTAAAAATGATGTGACTAACTCTTATATGTTAGTTTGGAGAGTTTGTAATAATATCGATTCAAATAGAGATTTATTTATTGATGGTCATACAATGTGTTTAGATGCAACAGATAAAAATGCTCATGATAACTTTAAAAGAAGATGGCCTGATGATGTTGATTGTACAAAAGAGGTAATAGAGTCTTTAAGAGAAAGAAAAATAATTGATGTAAGTGATGAATTTATAAATAAATTTTATTTATAACTATGATAAAGATTTAATAACCTAAATTATAGGTCTATTAAATCTCATAAAATATAAAGAAGGTAGTGCTAATCCAAATGTGATAGCTCCTAAAATTGCTACAGCTTTTAATCCATTATATAAAAATATTTGAATTAACTCTGTAGTTACTCCATGCGTGTTCATATCAACTAGGCTAATCATCGCACTAAAAGCAAAAGTTCCAGGAATTATTGGAATAATTGAAGCAACCGTATAAACAGGTCTTGGGATAAGATATTTTCTTGACCAATAAAGTGCAACTATTCCTACGATAGTCGAAGCTAAAAAAGTAGATAGCTCTATACCTAAATTTAAATTCAATAAAATAGTTCTAACATCATAAGCAATTGCTCCACCAATGGCACAATATTTTAAAGTCTCTTTTGGAACATTAAAAACTATTGCAAATCCAACTGCAGCAAAACTTGCAAATATACCTTCTACGATTAATTTTAAAACAAAATCCATATTACCAACCTTTTATATTTAAAATAGCCATCGCTAAAATAATTCCAAGAGATGTAGCAATAGTTAATAAAAAACCTTCCATCCATCGTCCCCAACCCATCATCAAATAACCTTTTAGTGAGTCTAAAAATGAGTTTACAAATGCAAATCCAGGAGCGAGTAATAAAACACTTGAAGCTAAAGCAATATGAGGAGTTTGGCTAATACCATCGAGTTGAGAAATGCTGGCAATTAAAGTTGCTACAAATGCTGTAATTCCAAAGGTAATAATCATAACAAATCTTTTTTTTGCTAATTCTTGTCTTACAAACATAGCTGTTCCAGCTGCCAAACAAGTGATAAAAAAAGCACTCCAATCAGAACCTTGTAAATGTGCGAATGAACCACAAGCAATAGCAACTACAAAAATAACCAACCATCTATTGTAATAGTTTGGTTCTAAATTTTTTAAAATAGTATAAAGGTAGTTTACATCATGTTCATTTTTTTCCATGTTAAGTACAATTTTTTGTATTTGACATACTATTGACATATTTATTGGTTTATGATGAACTCTTCTTGTTGTTGTTATTGATTGTCCATTATTTAAAGTTGTTAATACAATAGCTGAAGGAATCATTGAAATTTCAACAGAATCAACACCTAAAGCACGACCTAATCTCTGGGCAATTTGTTCTATTAAAATACTTTCTGCTCCATATTCACTCATTAAAACAGCAGCTTTTATAATACCTCTTGTGATTATTGTTTGTTCTTGGTAAGATAGTTTTTCCATAAATTTTTCTTAATATATAGATTTTCTGGAATTATACAAAGATTTGATATAATAAAACTTATGAAAAAACTAACAACATACTATATGAATAAAAATATACTTTTTAAAGAGATTAAACAGATTTTACCAAAAGAGTTGGATAGTAGAAAAAAAATTGATATTTATAGTGCAACTACAATAGATTCTAAATTTTATGCAATATTTATAGTTGATTCAAAAAGTAGATTTATACGAAAAAATGCTTCAGATTTAATGGAACTTTGTGAAAAACTTACAAGTTATCTTGGACACAATTTTAAAAAAAAAGAGTTACTTATAAGTAGTCCATTATGTTCAAAAGCAAAAGAGTATTTAAAACAAAATGATTGGAGTGTTAGAGTTGATTTTATGTGATATAGGAAATACAACTTTTCACTTTTTGATAAATGGAAAACATAAAAAATATTTTTTAGATGAAAAAGTTCCAAAATTTGATGAGGAAATATATTTTGTATCTGTAAATGAAAAAGCTTCTAAAAAATTACTTAAAAAAAATCCAAAAGCAAAAGATATAAAAGAGATTTTAAATTTTGAAACAAAATATCAAGGTTTAGGAATTGATAGAAAAATTGCTTGTAGTTTTCAAAAAGATGTAGTGGTTGTTGATGCAGGAAGTGCAATAACAGTTGATATTATGGAAAATGATGAACACAAAGGAGGATTTATACTTCTTGGAGTTCAAAGTTTTATAAATGCTTATCCTAAAATATCAAAAAAATTAAAATTTGATTTTGAAAAAAATATAAATTTAGATAAAATACCGCTTCGTACGTTTGATGCTATACAATATGCTATGCTAAAATCTATCATTTTACCTATAAAAGAAGTAAGTTTAAATAAGAAGATAATATTTACAGGTGGAGATGGAGAGTTTTTAAGTAAATATTTTGAAAATAGTATTTATAAAAAAGATTTAATATTTGAAAATATGAAAAGGATAATTGATGCTAACAATTGCATTGCCTAAAGGAAGAATTGCAGATGAGACGCTTGATAGATTTGAAAAAGCTTTTGGTGAAAAGTTTGTTTTTGAAGATAGAAAATTAATATTAAAGAAAAGTGGATTTACTTTTTTAAATGTAAGAAATCAAGATGTTCCAACGTATGTGATGCATGGTGCTGCTGATTTAGGTGTTGTTGGGCTTGATGTTTTAGAAGAAAAAGAGTATGACTTAATCAAACTTTTAGATTTAAAATTGGGAAAATGTAAAGTTGCTTTTGGACTTAGAGCTGGTGAAAAACTAAATTTTGATAAAAGTAAAATTACAATTGCTACAAAACATGAAAAAATAGCTAAAAAATATTTTGAAGAAAAAGCAATGGCTGTTGAGATTATAAAACTTTATGGTTCTATTGAACTTGCACCTTTAGTTGGACTTTGTGATTGTATTGTTGATATTGTTGAAACAGGTGAAACTATGAAACAAAACGGGCTTGAAGTAGGACCCACAATTATGGAAAGTAGTGCTCACTTAATATCAAACAAAAACTCTTTTTATGCAAAAAAAGATTTGATTTTAGATTTAAAAGAAAAAATAGAAGTGTTTTTATAATGGGTTTAGATTTATATGCAAAAGTTGAACCTTATTTAGACTTTGAAGAGGAAGTTTATACTTTACACAAAGAATTTTTACGATTTGTGATGGTAAATGACCTTGATAATATTATTGATATTGGTTGTGGTCAAGGATATTTTTTAGAAAATTTAAAAGTAAATAAAAAAAAGTATTTTGGAATTGATTTAAGTGTTGAACAAATAAAAGTTTGTGAAGAAAAAGGTTTAAATGCAAAAGCAATTGCTTTAAAAGATGTAAAAGAAAAATATGATTGTGCAACTGCAATATTTGATGTATTAAATTATATTCCAAAAGAAGAGTTGAAAACTTTTCTAAAAGAAACAAATGAAGTCTTAAATCAAGGTGCATATTTTATCTTTGATGTTAACTCATATTTTGGTTTTGATGAGGTTGCACAAGGAACAATAACAATAGATGTTGAAGATAAATTTATCGCAATTGATGCAAATTTTGAAAATAACAAACTTCAAACTGATATTACACTTTTTGAAAAACAGGAAAATGGATTGTTTTCAAAAGAACAAGATTCAATAATACAAGAATATCACTCAAAAGAGTTTCTAACAAAAGTCCTAAAAGAGACAGGATTTAAACTAATAGAGATAAAAGAGTTTAATCTTCATACTGATGAAATAGCAGATAAATTGATATTTATTTGTAAAAAATAGATTAAATAATTATTTTGTGTATAAAATTGACACATTTAGCAAAAATTATAAACAAAAAATAATTTTAATTATTTATTAATAGTTAAATACCTATAATGAATATCTATTTATAAGTAGGGGAGAGACAAATGAATAAAAATTCGTTAAAATTAAAATTGCTGATAATAACAATGGTACCATTTATTTTTGGTATTTTTATCCTCTCAGGAATCAATTTCGAAAAAACACAAAATACTTTAAATGATACTTTGGCAAAGTTTGAAATTGCAATAACAAAAGAGAAACAAGGATTGATAAAACATCAATTTGAAGTTGTTCAAACACTTATTCAAACAATAATAAATAGTGAAAAAGATACGCAAATAGCAAAAGCAAAAGTTATTGAACTATTAAGTGGAATTAGATATCTAGATGATAAAAGTGGATACTTTTTTGCTTATGAAAAAAGAGGCGATGATTATTATTTTGGATTTCATCCTGCAAACCCAGCTTTAAACAATACAAAAACAGATATAAAAGCACCAGATGTGAAAGGTTATGCTTTTAGAGAAGATTTAATTAAATATGCAAAAGAACAAAAATATGTAACATATTATTATAAAAATCCAGCAACAAAAGAAGTTGTTTTAAAAATGGCATCATCTATTTATATTCCTGAATTTAATTGGGTTTTAGTTACTGGAATTTATGCTGATGATATTGAAAGAGAGAT
Source organism: Arcobacter lacus (assembly GCF_003063295.1). Classification (NCBI taxonomy): domain Bacteria; kingdom Pseudomonadati; phylum Campylobacterota; class Epsilonproteobacteria; order Campylobacterales; family Arcobacteraceae; genus Arcobacter; species Arcobacter lacus. Next base: position 376,270 of record NZ_MUXF01000001.1, on the reverse strand, counting down.
AAAACAGTTAAATGTTGAAATAAATAAAGATATTAATACATTATTTTGGATAGCTATAATTGTTACAATTTTACTTAGTATAGTGTTAGTATTTATAATAATTCCATCTATAAATAAAATAATTATAAAACCATTGAATATATTTCAAGATACATTAGAAACTTTTTTCAAATATTTAAATGGAGAAAGTAAAGAAGTTCATAGAATAAAAAATTATTCAAAAGATGAAATCGGTCAAATGTCAAAAACTTTGGACAAAAATATAGAAATAGCAAGAAAAGAGATTGATGATAATAATTTGTTTATTGAAAATACAATAGAAATTTTAAGTAAATTCCAAAATGGTGATTTATCTCAAAGATTGAATGTTGAAGTAGATGATCCAAATTTAATAAAATTAAAATCTGTTATGAATAAAATGGCGAGTGAATTAGAACAAAATATTGTAAATGTCTTAAAAGTTATTGATGAATATAGTAATTATAACTACATAGATAAAGTTGATACAACAAAAGTTTCAAATCACATTTTAAAACTTGCTGACGGAGTAAATATTCTTGGTGATTCTATAACAAAAATGCTTGTAGAAAATAAAACAAATGGAACAACATTATCAAATAGTTCTGATATTTTATTGAAAAATGTAGAAAAATTAAATGAAAGTTCAACAAGTACAGCAGCAAATCTTGAAGAAACAGCAGCTTCGTTAGAAGAGATGACTTCAAATTTAAGAAGTAGTACTGAAAATATACAAAAGATTTCAAATATTGCTTCAAGTGTAACAAACAGAGCAACAAATGGTCAAAAACTAGCTAATGAAACTGTTGAATCAATGGAAGAAATAAATTCACAAATCACTTCAATAAATGAAGCAATTAGTGTAATAGATCAAATTGCATTCCAAACAAATATTTTATCTTTAAATGCAGCAGTTGAAGCAGCAACAGCTGGAGAAGCAGGAAAAGGATTTGCAGTTGTTGCTGCAGAAGTGCGAAATCTAGCTTCGAGAAGCGCAGAAGCAGCAAGAGAAATAAAAGAGATTGTTGAGTCAGCAACTTCAAAAGCTAATAATGGAAAAGTAATAGCAAATGAGATGATAAATGGCTATACAGAGTTAAATAAAGATATCATAGAAACAATAGGTTTAATTAAAAATTTTGAAAATGCAAGTAAAGAGCAGCTTTTAGGAATAGAACAAATAAATAATGCTGTTTCAATTTTAGATCAAAAAACACAACAAAATGCCCAAGTTACATCTCAAACAAAAGATATTGCTTTATCAACTGATAATATAGCTAAATTGATTATTAAAGATGTAGATGAAAAACAGTTTATTGGTAAATAAAAAATTATATATATTTTTTTTAGTATTTTTTATTTTTGTTATTGCTCATTCAACAGATATAGATGATAAACTTTTATATAAGTTTTTTCATTGGGAAGAAAAATTCGGAATAGTAAAAGGTGAACACAAAAAAGAGTTAATTTCTATAAATGAAATTGAAAAAAATTTATCAGGTATAACATACAATGAAAATTCTGATACTTTATTTGTTATAACAAATTCTCCTAGAGATATTTATGAATTAGATAAAAATGGTAAGGTTTTACGAAAAATAGATTTAAAAGGTTTTAAAGATACTGAAGATATAACCTTTATAAAAGAGAATACATTTGCTATTTTAGATGAAGAATTAAGTGGTATTTTTATTGTAAATATAAATGAAGATACGAAATCTATATCTATCGAAAATAGTATAAAAAAGTTTATTTTTGATATAAAGAAATTTGAGAATTTTGGACTTGAAGGTATAAGTTACGATAAAGTTGAAGATAAATTTTATGTAGTAAATGAAAGAAACCCTAAAAAAATAGTATCTATAAAAGGCATTATGCAAAATAACCAAATAGAAGTAAAAGTTAAAGATGAACTTTTAGAAAATAACTTTTATTTAGCTGATTTATCGGCTATTCATTTTGATGATGTAGATAGAAAACTATATGTATTAAGTGATGAATCAGCACTTTTAGGAAGAGTTGATGATAAAAAAAGTTTTAGAAAATATTTGGATTTAATGGATAATGAAATCTCTTCAAGGATGATGAATCCAGAAGGTATAACAAAAGATAAAGAAGGAAATATTTATATTGTTAGTGAGCCAAATTTATTTTTGAGTATAAAAAGAGATTAGGATTTATATTAATCCTATGATATCTCTTATTTGTTCCATTTTTGCACTTGCAATTTTTTTAGCTTTACTTGCTCCAAAAGCTAAAATCTCTCTTACCTCTTTTTTGTTGTTTAAATAGTATTCTCTTTTTTCTTCATAAGGTGCAAAATATTCATTTATTTTATCAAGCAATGTCATTTTAAAATGTCCATAACCTTCACCTGGAGTTGCATATCTTTTTTGTAAATCTTTTAATTCATCTTCATTCATAAATAGTTTACATAAAGTATAAATATTACAATTTTCCCACTCTTTTGGTTCATCAAGTTCTTTTGAGTCAGTTACTATTCCCATAACTTGTTTTTTTCTTTGTTTTGGTGATGTAAACATATCAATTGTGTTGTTATATGATTTAGACATTTTAGCTCCATCCGTTCCTGGAACTGTTGCAACTACTTCATCAACTTTTGCTTCTGGTAAAATAAAAATCTCTTTACCATAAGCGTGATTAAATGAAGTTGCAATATCTCTTGTCATTTCAACGTGTTGAATTTGGTCTTTTCCAACTGGAACTATATTTGAGTCAAATAATAAAATATCAGCTGCCATTAAAACTGGATATGAAAATAATCCATGCCCAGCAACAATTCCTCGTGCAGTTTTATCTTTGTATGAGTGTGCTCGCTCTAGTAATCCCATTGAAGTATGATTTGATAGTATCCAATATAACTCAAGAACCTCTTTTACATCATGTTGAACCCAAAATGTTGATTTTTCTGGGTCCATTCCAAGCGCTAAAAAGTTAATTGCTGCTTCATAAGTATTATTTTCTAAAGCTTCTTTATCTTTTACTGATGTTAAAGCATGATATGATGCTAAAAATGCAAAAAGTTCACCTTCATTTTGTGACTCTATCATCTTTTTTATCATACCAAAGTAGTTTCCTATATGAATAGTTCCTGATGGTTGAATACCTGATAAAATTCTCAAATCATAATCCTTTTTTTATTTGGATTATATCGAAAGTTACTAAAATTTATAAGTCATACTTAATGTTGCAGTTCGTGGATTACCAACTGTAAGCCAAGATACATCATAACTACTTGCGATATACTCTTTATCAAATAAATTATCAATGTTTAAACTAAAATTTAACTCTTTATTTACTTTATAGTAAGAAACGATTTTTGCTGTTGTATAATCTGGTAAATAAAAATCATTATTTACATTTCCTGCTTTTCTACCAACATAAGTTACACCAGTTCCTATACCATAAGAGCTATTTAGAGACAATGAATCTTCCCACATTAAAAGAACACTTGAAGTGTGTTTTGGAATATTTAAAAGTTCATTTCCTTCATAAGTAGAATCTTCTACAACTTTTGCATCTGTATATGTATAGTTGAAATTTGCTTTAATATTGTCTGTGATTTTTCCATTAAAATCAAACTCTATACCTTTACTTTTAACTTTTCCTGTTGCAATAAAATATGAGTCATCATTTGGGTCTTTTGCTAATACATTTTTTTTCTCAATTTGGTAAAAAGATAAAGTTCCACCAGTTTTTTTATCTTCGGATTCAAATTTTAAACCAGTTTCTATTGATACACTTCTTTCAGATTCAAATGTTTTTCCATCTATGTCTGTTCCTGTATTTGGTCTAAATGATGTTCCAGATGTTGTATAAACAGACCACATATCATCTATTAGGTATGTAATTCCAACTCTTGGAGAAACTGCATAATCATTTTGTTTTACAGAGCTACTATCAAGATGATTTACATTATCCATTCTAACTTCATCATATCTAAGTCCCGTAAGAAATCTAAAGTCTTTATAAGCTACTTCATCTTGAACAAATAAAGCTATTCCTTTTTGCTCTTCATATTTGTCTGTGCTTAGACTTCCTAATCCAGTTTTTAAAACTGTATAAGTAGGATTTGAACGAATATTATCAACTCTTACTGTATCTTTGTTAGTGTAAAGTATTGAATCTTGTTCAAAACGATATGTTTCTACTCCAAATAAAAGAGTATTTGTAGCATCTTTTATATCAGTAACATTTTGTAAATCAGCTTGAAATTGAATATCATCTGAAGTATAATTTCTATATCTTGTACGAAGATTTATGCTATCTGTTGTTATTTTTGTTGCTGGAGTAACTTCTGAACCAAAACCTTTTAAGCTATTATTTTTATATGCAACTCCCATTCTACTGCTCCAACTATCAGAAAAATAGTGTTCTAGTTTTAGTTGATGAGTTTGATTTTTAAGTGTTACATCACCATCATCTGGATTACCAAGAAAATTTTTAGGATTCATTACATTTTTTCCATCTATTAAAGCAATTCCTCTATCAAATGGAGCTTTTTGTTCAATAAATTCTCCCATATAAGATACAAAAGTATCGTCATTGATAGAATAAAGTAAAGATGGAGCAACAACATATCTTTGACTTTCAATATGATCTCTAAAACTTCCTTTTTTTTCTGTAGCTACATTTAATCTATAAGCTAAATTATCATTTATAGGAGCTGTAGAATCTAAAGCCATTCTATAAAAATCATAACTTCCTACATCAGCTTTAATTGAATGTTCTTTTGTAAACTTTGGCTCTTTTGTTACAATATTTATAGTTCCTCCTGGCTCACTATTTCCATATAAAGAACCTGATGGTCCTTTTAAAAACTCTATACTTTCAATATTTGCTGTATCTCTTGGAGCGTTATATCCACGATTATCTGCAAAACCATTTTTTAGTAAACTCATTCCAGTATTTTCGTTTCCTGCAAATCCTCTAATCGAAAAATTATCCCACATACCAGCAAAGTTATTTTGTCTTGATACACCACTTGTATAATCTAAAACATCTTCTATTTTAACTGCATTAAGTTCTTTGATAATCTCATTTGAAACAACTTGTACTGATTGAGGAGTTTCTCTAATAGGAGTATCAGTTTTTGTCGCTGATTGTGATTTTGTTTTGTAGTAGTTATCATTTTGTGTTGAATAATTGCTATTTTCAGTTGAGACTTTTATCTCATCTAAAACTGTTGTCTCTTGAGCAAAAGTTTGTGATAGCAAACTTATCGATAAGCAAATTGAATAAGTAATTGTATTTTTTATAGGTTTCATTTTATCTGTTTTCCTTAAGTATAAAAAGCAACTAAGTTGCAAAATAAAAGTAGAATATTACTTAGTGCAACTTAGTCGCAACTTAAGAAAAATTTGTTAAGTTTAGCTCATATAAGATTTATTTATAGATATTTTAACCATTTTATATCTCTTCTTTTTTGTTTTAAATTTGCATACCATTTAGTAGGAAAATATAAAATAAATGCAAAAAGAATCGATAATAAAGGCATTTGCCATGTATGAGAAAACCCAAAATATAGACCTTGATTTAAACCATAAATTGCAACTGCACTAAGATATAAAAATTTTAAAAAATACAAATGAAGAAGATAAAAAAACATAGGAGCTGCACCAAAATTTTTTAACCATGAAATTGATTTTAAGTTTTGATATTTCTCAAAAAGCATAAGTAAAAAAGTACAAATTCCTAAAGTAAGTAAAATAAAAAGTAGTGATGGAGGATATTTTGTAATATTAAAAAAACTTAAAATAGTATTTGAAATAGAGGCATAATTTATATATGGTGTATCTCCATAAACATTTATAAACCTAATCACAATAAAACTAGATAATAAAATAAGAGTAGTTTTTAGAAGATAGTTTTTTCTTGTTTGGAAATTTATATTTTTATTAAACCACTCTCCTGCTATAAAGCCAAGAGATATTACACCAATCCAAGGTAAAATAGGATACGAAGTTCTAACTTTAAAATCTTGTGAAAACTCTATCCAAGTTCTTTCATGTAAAACTGCCCAAGGTATATAAAAAATAGAATCTTTTTCAAAATGTACAGAATCTAATAAATTGTGTCCAAAGATGATTATAATAGCAAGAATAAAAAGAATCTTTTTTGGAAGATAAATCAATACTGAAAGAAAAATCATACTAAATCCAATAGCCCAGATTACTTGTAAATATAGTTTTTCCATCGGGAACTCAAATGTCCAAGCGAAATTTACAAAAGTTAATTCTAAAAAGATTAAAAATAATCCTCTTGTAAATAAAAACCAAGAAGTTTCTTTTTTACTTTGAACTTTTTGCATATATAAATATGCAGAAAGTCCAGTTAAAAATATAAAAGTAGGGGCACAAATATGTGCTAAAAATCTACAAATAATTAAAATAGTATCTGTTGATGTAATATCCATAGGATCACTCATCTGATAATGAAGGAAAAAAGTTTCTCTTACATGATCAAGTATCATAATAACCATTACAAAACCTCTTAGAATATCTATCGAAAAGAGTCTTTGATTTAGTTGTTGTGTTGTTGAAGTAGTATTCATATTTTTTGACCTTTAAATGCGACTAAATTGCAAAATTGAATGAAATATTACTAAATGCAACTTAGTTAAAAGTTAATACAACTACTAAATATACTTTTTATAGATAACAAAAGTGACTAAAATTAAACAAAATAGTTCAAAAATAAACATTTTGTCAAAACCAAAATTGGAAACAATTATTCCTGCGATTACAGCAGAAATTATTCTAGTAAATGAAAAAATACTTGATTGAACTGAATAATCAATAGCTCGTGATTCTTTTCTTGAATAATCCATAATCATAGAAAAAATTATAGCTGATGATAAAGCAATGGCTAAAGCTATAAAAGTAACACTTATGATTAGATAATAAAATGTTAGATTATACTGTTCAATAAAAATCAAAAGGCTTGTACTAAAAATATTAAAAAACATAAAAATAATAAGTAGATTCTTTTTTGAAAACTTCTTCCCAATATAGTTACTTAAAGCTCCACCTAAAATAGCTATGAAACTTCCATAAATTCCAACCCAAATAGCTACATCATCTGGTTTTACACCTTTGTGAATCAAATATGGTTTCATAAATACCCAAAGAGCACTTATTGAGACAAAATAAAAACTTAAAATAAAAATCCAAATACCAATATCTTTTTGTTTGAAAAAAGTGATTATATTTTTTGAAGAGATTTTTTCTACATATATTATTTCATCATTTTCTTCTATAAAATACAAAGCAAATAATGAAAATAGAACCAAAAGAGCCATTAAAATAAAAGTTAAGTTCCAACCAAGATGATTAAAAACAAGTAAAAAGATTCCTCCACCTAATAGTGATGCCATACTATAAGCACTTATTTTATAACTTCCTGCACTTAAACTTTGCTCTTTTGTGAAAGTTTTTATAGCCAAAGCATTAAGTGGAATATCCATAAAAGTTGAAATAAATGCAGTTATCAAAATAGCTATAAAAACAGAATAAATGCTATTTTCTAAAGATAAAAAACTAATTATAATTAGAAGTAAAATATATAATATTCCTATATAAAATGTCCATTTCTTATAGTGTTTTTTTTCAAATACTATTTTATCTATTGGTGGAGACATTAAAAACTTAAATATCATCGGTAAACCTGCTAATTGAAAAATTCCAATTAATGATGCATCAAAACCTTTTATTTGTAAAATCATAGGAAGTCCCATGACAAAAAAAATCATAGGAGTTAAAATTGCTGTAAATAAAATTGAAAACAGAATATTTTTTTTAGTTAGTTGATTCATAATTTACTTCTTACAAATATGGATTTGACTCGGTGTCATAGGTGTTTTATATGTTGTGTATGAATTTATTGATTTAAATCCAACTTCTTCAAATATATCAGATAATTCCATAGGTTTTAAGATATTTTTACCTTGTAAATTTAAAGATAAAAAGTAAAAAAAACTATTTTCATCAAGACTATTTTTTGTATCGATTTCAACATGACAACTTACTAATATACCGTTTGGATTTAAAGCATCATAAATTTTTTTTATTACCTCTTTTTTATTTTTAAAGAAATAGAAAATATTACTACACCAAATTAAATCATAATTTTTTCCAATGTCATTTTTTTCAATATCTCCACTTAAAACAAAAACTCTATTTTGTAAGTTATACTCATTTATATGTTCTTTTGTTATGTTTGTAACCTCTTCATAATCAAATAAAGTTGTTTTTATATTTGGATGATTTTTTGTAATTTCTAAACCAATAACTCCAGAAGCACAACCAAGATCTAACATGTTATTTAAGCTAGAAAACTCTTTTAAATTTTTTATAATATCAACTGCCATTGGAGCGATTAGATTTTTTTGTTCTTGTTTTAAAAACTTTTTTGAAGCATTTGCCCAAAGTTTTGCAGTTTTCATATCTTCTAACTCTTTTTTTTCTTCAAATATTGATTTCATCATTTTTTTACCATTTTCAGCTAGCTGTTTTCTATGTAAAAAAACATCACCACAATATGAAGAAGTTCCATAAATAAACGATTCTTTAGCAAATTTTGTATTGAGATATTTATCTTGATTTATGTCCAAAAGTTCCATAAAAACTAAACTATCCAATAATATTTTTGTTTTATGTTCATTTATGTTTATTTTTGAAGAGATTATAAAAATCGTATTTATATTCTCTTCTATTAATTTAAAGATTTTTAACTCTAAAGCTAGTTCTAAAATCTCGGTTTTTTGTTGAGCTAACAGTAGTGATAAATAGTTGTTTATATTTTGCATTTTTAACCTCTAAAATCTATATGCTAATTTGATACCAAACTCTCGTTCTTCTCTTACAAGAGTTGTTGTTCCACTAAAATATGCACCAATTGCATCATAATTTTTATCAAATAAATTATCTACATAAAAATATATATCAAAATCATCTGCTTCATAACCAATTTTTGTATCAACTAAACTATAAGCTTTTTGTGAGTTTGTATTTGTTTTGTCAAAATATGTTTTTCCATATCCATTAAAATCGGCTCTTGCATATAAACCATTATTTGCTCTGTATAAAGATCCAATATTGAAGTTATATTTAGGAGCAAGTGGATTATAATTTCCACTATAATCACCAGCTAAATCTTCAAATTTATCAAATGTAGTTTGATTTACTCCTACACTTGCAAACATAGTTAATTCATCACTAATTACTCCTTCCAACTCCATTTCAAAACCTTTTGAAGTTGCAGTTGCAGCATTTACCATATAAATTGTTCCTGCTATTGGAGCTTCTTCCACTTGCATATCTTTTATATCCATATAGTAGATATTTGTGTTAAATTTTAAACGATTATCAAAAAACATTCCTTTATATCCAAGTTCATAAGAAATTAGTTTTTCTTCATCGTAAGCTTGTTTATTTGAGGGAGCATAAGGATTAAATCCACCACTTCTATAACCTTTAGCTATTGTGAAATAGCTCATTTGATTTTCATTTATATTGTATTGGATTCCAATTTTTGGAGAAATGCTGTTATAACTATTTTCTAAATCAATAGTTGTGTTTTTAACTTGTATCTCTTTTTTTTCTTTGTCATATCTAATTCCTGCATTTAAAGTCCAATCTTCATTTAATGGATGAATAATATTTGTAAAAACTCCTATACTTTTTGAGTTCATATCTTGTGGATTTGCAAATCCTGTTGGATTTAATGGAGTTACTATTTTAGTATGTAAATCATCATCTTTTTTATCTAAATAAATTCCAGACAAAATTTGAGTTTTATTTAAAATAGTTTCATATCTAAACTCTTGAGAGATTGTATTTAATTCATTGTTTTTGTAAATATGTCTTAAAGTTAAAGGACTAAAATCTGCATCAGCAACAGCTTTATCTTTATACTCTTTTTTCGTAGTTATTGATTTTATTTTAGAGTTTTCATCGATATTATAATTTACATTTAAAGCAAAAGTTGTATCTTTGGGAGTAGAGCTTCCTTTTAAATTTGAATTAACTTCGTTTTTATTGTTTGTTGAACTCACCCAATTATGGTCACCATTGTCTTCTTTATGTATTGAAGATATTAGTGATACATCTAAATTATCTGTTGGAGTGGCTCTTAAAATGAGTTTTCCATAATCACTTTTTTTGTCATTTACATATTCATTTGTAAGATTGTTTTTTATAAAACCATCTTTTTCTTGATGTTTATAAGCTACTCCTACATAAAATTTATCTTTTATTATTGGACCACTTACATTTAATCCAATATCTTTTCTTCCTTCATTACCTATTGTTGAGAAGATTTTTCCTTTTGTTTCATTATTTGGTTGTTTTGTTATGATATTTATAACTCCTGCTTCGCTATTTTTACCATATAAAGTTCCTTGTGGTCCTCTTAAAACTTCTATTCTTTCAATATCTCCTAACGAATCATCAAAACCAAAAGCACTAGTAGTAGGAACTCCATCAACATACAGCCCAACAGGAGTTGAATAAGATAAAACATTTCCACTTATTCCTCTAATAGAAGGAACTATTAAGCCTTCTTGTCCAGTATTATAAAGCATCAAGTTGGGAGTATATTTTGCAATATCTTCCAAACTATCAATAGATTTATCTTCTATTGACATTTCATCAAAAACAGAGACAGAAATAGGCACTTTTTGTACATTTTCTTCTTGTTTTTGAGCTGTTACAGTGATTGCTTCTAAAGTTGTAGTTTCTTCTTTTGCTATTAGGTTATTTGTCAATAATATAAAAGCTAAAAAAGAGAGATTAATAGTTTTTGATTTAAACATAAGATATATCTCCTTTAATATAAAATTTATTTGCTCTAGTATATACTTCAAAAAAGTGATAGTCAATATCAAAAATATTCTAAAAGGTTTTATTTCTATTCGAAAAGGTAAAAATGACTAAATTTTATTTAAAAGATTTGATTAGTTCAAATTATAATTGTGAAAAAAACATCATAAAAAATAGTTTTCCTTTTGAAATAGGAACTGATTATATGGAAAAAATACATATACAAGAGGGGCTTTTATTTTTAAAAACAAACTATAATATAGAAAAACCTATCTTTTTAGAAGCAAAACAAGAAGAGAGAAAATTTGTAATTACTATATCACTCAAAGGAAATACAACTTATATAAATAGTGATAAAAAAGTTTTACCTTTTAAAGAGGGATTTACAACAATATCATTGTTTGAAAATACACAAGGTTTTAGAGAGTTTAAAGATAAACAGATAAATCAAGTTAGATTTATTTTAAATGAAAGTTTTTTAAGAAGAAATTTTCAGAAAAGTTTAGTTGAAAAATATTTTTTTAAGAAACAAAACTTACAACTATTAGATTTTAATTTGACTTCTATTCAATCTCAATTTTTATTAAATGATATATTAAATTGCAGTCTTGTTGGTGAGTTAGCTAACATATACAAACAAGGTAAAATTTTTGAGTTATTATCTTTAGAAATTTCAAAGTTACAGAATAATGAAGATATTATAACTTTAAATGATTATGATAAAAGGGCAATTTTAAAAGCAAAAGAGATATTATTGGATAATATACAAAATCCACCATCGATTGTTGGCTTAGCAAAAATGGTTCATTTAAGTGAGGTAAAATTGAAAAGAGGTTTTAAACAAATGTATAAAACTTCTCCTTATCAACTTTTAGTATCTCATAAAATGAACCTTGCAAAAAATATGCTTCAAAGCGGTGAATACAACATCAATGAAATAGCTTTGCAAGTTGGTTATAAGTTTGCAAATAATTTCACTAATGCTTTTTATAAAGAGTTTAAAATACGACCTAAAGATATTTTAAAAAAGTAAAATTTTAAGACCTATTAATATTAAAACAACTCCACCTAAAATTTCAGCTTTTGTTTCATATTTTTCACCGCCACGGCTTCCGACATAAACCCCAATATAGCTAATAATAAATGTTGTAAACCCAATAACAAATAGTGATAAATAAATATTTAGATTAAATAAGTGAAGACTATATCCAGCAGCCATAGCATCAAGACTTGTTGCAATTGCTAAAGTTAATAAAATTTTATTTGTGATTTGACTTATCTCTTCTTCTACATTTTCATTAAATGCTTCATAAATCATCTTTCCACCAATAGCAAGAAGTAAGACAAATGCTACGATTTTATCGTATCCTTGAATATACTCTCTTAATCCAATTCCACCTAAAAAGCCTAAAAATGGCATAAGTGCTTGAAAAATACCAAAAAACAAACCAGCTTTTAAAGCAAGTGTTTTTAAACAGGCTTTATTTTTTATTCCAAGCCCAATAGAAACGGCAAATGCATCCATAGATAGAGCAAATGCCAAAATTAAAACTTCTAACATAAAATTCCTCTTTTTTTATATAAAAGCGAAATTATAACCAAAATAGCAAAAATTAAACTTGCAAAGACAAATGGAACTTTACTTTAAAACTCATATTTTAAAGCAAATCTATAATCTCTTCCCATTTCATATCTATAAACATCAGCTTGGTTTTTTGTAGATATTGTTGTAGCTTTTGCATATTGTTTATCTGTTAAGTTATTAACTGCTAAAAATAAAGTCCAATCAGAATTTAGTTTATATTTCATATTTATATCGTGAGTTGTATATCCTGCTCTTCTTATTTCATTGTTATTACTATCTAGGACATCAGTTCCAGATACAGCATTTAAAGTATAATCCATAGCTAAATCTTTTGTGATTTCAATACCATTATTCCAAATAAATTTTTTACTATCATATCCACCAACTCTTCTTATATTTTGATCTTCATTTATATCTACAACACCACCAGTATCACTATTTATATTATTTGTATCAATTTGTGTATATCCTAAAGTTGTTGAAAAAATATCGTAACTATATGAAACTTTTAATTCAAAACCTTTTGATTCAAAATCATCTGAACGATTATAGATATCTTGTAAAGTTCTTCCTCCTTCTCCACTTCCACAAATTCCATTTACACAATTAGTGTCTTTTGATACTATTAAATCTTCTATTGTTGTTTTAAAAATATTCGCATTAAAAGTTATGTAATCATTATCTAAAAATGTATCTCTTTTTTCATATTTATATCCTGTTTCATATCTTGTAGATTTTTCTGCTTCTAAATCTTTTGAATAAGTCGAACCTATTTTAGTATTTAGAGTCCAAGTGAAAGGAATAAGTCCTGTCATTCTACTTGCTTTTCCATAGTTTGCGTATATTAAAGAATTAGGAGTTATTGAATAATCAACTCCTACATTTGGAGAAAATGTATCATCACTTGCTTTTCCTAAACCAGTTTCAAAATCATATTTATCAAATCTTAAACCATAATCTATACCTAAAGAGCCAATTTCAGTTCTATTTTGTACAAATAGTGACTTTGTTGATGTATCTAAATCTGAATATTGAGTGATATTTTTATCTAAATTATGAGGAACAAGTGGACCTTCACCATTTTCCTTTTGAAGTTGAGCTCCTATTGATACTCTATTAGAAGTTGAAGAAATATCAAAATCAAAATGATTTTGTACTTTTAGTCCAATATTCTGATTTTCATATTTTTGATTTTCATCTTCTCTTTCTAAACTTATATCTGTTAAATTTAAATCTGTATCTAAATTTATTAAATTACTAGGATTATAGTTGTGTTGTAAAGCATAGTTTGTAGTAGAAGAAACAATTTTTTCAAGTTCTGATGGCAAAGGTCTATATTCTGTTCCCCTCCATCTTGTATCTCCACTGTTTTCATTATGATTGATAGTTAATCTTAAATCATGATCATTTGCATTTAACATACTTATTTTAAATAAATAATCTCTATCATGATAGGCTGTTGCTATCTCTTCATTATTATTTCCATCTTTATAATTATCGCTATTTACTCCACTTATACTTGCATAGGCTCCTATATTATCATTAAAAACTTGATAAGCTGTTGCACTACCAAGTTTTTGATTGGCATTTGTATTGTATCCCGTTTTAAAAATAGCTCCATAATTTTTATTTCCTTTTACAAAATCTTGGGCATCTTTTGTAGTCATTTCTATACTTCCACCTAAAGCAGAATTTTTAGTTGCATCAGGTGATGTTTTTATATTTACAACTTTTAATAAATCAGTATTAATTCCTAATTCATTACTTCGATGTTGAAACATATTTTTACCTTGTTTTGCTCCATCAAGAGAAATATCTAAATTTGAACTTTCAATTCCTCTTAAATATATTCTTTGTACATTTATAGCTCCTCCACCAATCTCAATTGATGAATTATTTTTAAAAATTTCTTTAAAAGAGTTTGCTTGCTCTTGTTCTGTTTTTTCTAAATCAATATTCATAGAATTTGTTTTTATCTCTTTTTTTTCTTTTATTTCTATTTCATCAAGAACTGTTGTTTGTGCAAATAAAATGTAAGGGATAAGAAGAGGAGATAGTTTTATGAGTTTAGTATGATTAGATTTCATTATTTTCCTTTTATAATATAAATTAATGCAACTAAGTTGCAATGAAATTATATATTTTGCAACTTAGTTGCATCTTAAAGTAATTGAGAATGGATATTAAATAAAAATTTAAGTTTTAAAGTTATACTATACCCCTTATGGTATATAAAATAAAAAAAAGGAACTAATGTGGCATATTGTTGTGATGTAGAAAGAAAAAAATTACAAAATAGAATAAGCAGAATTCATGGACAAATACACTCTTTAAAAAATAAATTTGATGATGAAAAATTTAAATTAGAAGAGGATCCTTATGAAACTATTAGACAATTAACAGCAATAAAAGGAGCTGTTACAGGAATGATTACTTCATATGTTGAACATTTTGCAAAAGGGCATATGATAGAAAATATTAAAAATGGAACTCAAGCAGATGCAGAAGCACAAATTGATAATTTACTTGAAATTATAAAAGTATATGGAAAATAAAAGGATATAAAATGGCAAATTGTGGATTTGGATTAAATGAACATAAACCTTTTTTAGATAAAGAAACAGAGCATAATCATCATGGGGAACACAATCATTCTCATGAGCATAGTTGCGGACATGATCATGGAGTAGCAGGACATACTCACGATCATAGAGGAACTGATAAAAAAGTTTTAAAATGGGCTTTAAGTATCACTTTAATAACTATGTTTTTAGAGTTTTTTTATGGATTTTTATCAAATTCGTTAGCTTTAGTTTCTGATGCAATTCATATGTTTACTCACTCTTTTGCTTTGATTATTTCACTATTCGCAATAATAATTGCAAGTAAAACAGCACCGATTTCTAAAACATTTGGTTATTATAGAGCTGAGGTATTAGCTGCATTTATAAATGGAATTACTATCGTATTATCAATTATTTGGATTATTTATGAAGCTATTGAAAGATTTTTAAATCCACAAGTTATTGATATAAAAACAGCAATGATAGTTGCAATTATCGGTCTTATTGTAAATATTATTACTGGTGTTATTTTAATGCAAGGAGATAAAGATAATATAAATTTAAAATCAGCATTTATTCATATGCTAACAGATGCTTTATCTTCAGTTGCAATTATTATAGGTTATATAGTTATCTATTTTACTTCATGGTATTTTATAGATATTATTTTAGCTGTTATTGTAGCTTTTGTGATTGCAAAATGGGCAATTGATATTTTGAAAAATTCAACAAATACTTTACTTGAAAGTTCTCCTATTGATGTAAAAGAAGTTCAAGAGTATATTGAAAAAAATGAAAAAGTTTTAGAAATACATGATGTACACATCTGGGAAATCACTCAAGATATGTATAATATGACAGCCCATGTGAAAATTGATAAAAAATATTTAGATGATTATGAAGAGATTTTACATAAAATAAATCACAATTTAAAAGAAAAATTTAAAATAGTTCATACAACTTTTCAGTTTGAATGGTAACTTTTTTAGATATAATTGCCCAAAAATTACATAAAGAGCGAATATGATAGATATAAAATTACTTCAAAAAGATTTTGATTATGTAGTAAAAGCTTTACAAAAAAAAGGCGTTGATAACGCACTTTTGAATAATTTAAAAGATTTAGCTTTAAAAACAAAACAAAAAAGACAAGAGATGGAAGATGTTACAGCCGAACAAAATCTTCTATCAAAAGAGTTTGGAAGATATAAAAAAGAAAATCTTGATATAAGTGAACTTCAAGAAAAAATCAATGCTTTAAAAACAAAAAAGCAAGAGTTAGAAGATGAAGTTAGAACTTTAGAAGATGATCTTAATTCTATTATTTTAAGTGTTCCAAATATGCCTGATGAAAATGTTCCTTTTGGAGTTGATGAAAATGAAAATGTGATTTTGGAAGTTATTGGTGAAAAACCAACTTTTAATTTTATACCAAAAGAGCACTGGGATTTATCTTGTGATTGGTTAGATTTTGAAAGAGGTGTAAAACTAGCAAAATCAAGATTTACAGCAATTAAAGGTGAAGGTGCTAGACTTGAGCGAGCTTTGATAAATTATATGCTTGATTTTAATAGACAAAGAGGATTTAATGAATGGTATGTTCCATTTATGGCAAACTCAAATACTCTTCAAGGAACTGGGCAACTTCCAAAATTTGCTGATGATTTATTTAAAATTGAAGGTGAAGATTTATATCTAATTCCAACTGCTGAAGTAAGTTTAACAAATCTTTATAATGATGAAATCATTGATAAAAGTGAGTTACCTCTTCTTCTTACATCATATACACCTTGTTTTAGAAAAGAAGCAGGAAGTGCAGGGCGAGATACAAGAGGACTTATAAGACAACATCAATTTGATAAAGTTGAAATGGTTGCTATTACTTCACAAGAACAGTCAGATGAAATTTTTGAAAAAATGGTAAATTGTGCAAGTGATTTATTAAGTTCTTTAGGACTTTGTCATCAAAAAGTTCAACTTTGTAGTGGAGATTTAGGATTTAGTGCAGCTGTTACTATTGACTTAGAAGTTTGGTTACCTGGACAAAATAAATTTAGAGAAATTTCTTCTATTTCAAATACAAGAGATTTTCAAGCTAGACGTGCAAAAATTAGATATAAAGAAGATAAAAAGAATATTTTAGCTCATACTTTAAATGGTTCAAGTTTAGCAGTTGGACGAACACTATTAGCTATTATGGAAAATTATCAAAATGAAGATGGAAGTGTAAAAATTCCAGAAGTGCTTAAAAAATATTTGTAAGAGTAAATTTTAAGAGATAAAAAAAGGGAAGTTTTAAAGCTTCCCTTTTTTTTTAAGTTTTATTAAAAGATTATAGAACATTTACGAGAATAAAACTTAAACTTAAATAGAACGACCTTTGAACAGAGTTTTACCCTAAAAAAAATTTGCTACAAATTTTTAACTAAGGAGAGATAAGTAAGAGTAAAACTCTTTGATCAATAAAATAATACTCTTTTGAAACTTAAAAAATGCTATTTTGTTGCTACGAAATAAAAAGATTTTTATTTTTATAAAACTTTTCTATTTTTAAATGAAAATAATATAATTAAAGCAATAATAACAATTACAATATATACAAAAGATGGAATTATTATAGGATCTCCAGCTGCATAAGAGTGTTTTCCACTTAAAAAATAATTTACTCCAAAATAGGTCATAATGATACTAAAATAGCTAATAACGGATAAAAGATTTAAAACATAATCATTGATAGCATCTTTTATATATTTTAAATGAATTATTATTACATAGATTATTATTGAAATAAGTGTCCAAGTCTCTTTTGGATCCCAAGCCCAATATCTTCCCCAAGATTCATTTGCCCAAATTCCACCTAAAAAATTACCAATTACTAAAAGTATGATACCTATTAAAATAGATATTTCATTTATTCGAGAGGCTTCTTTTATACTAAGTAATATTCTAAAAAATCTTTCATTTTCATTTTTTGCATTTGCAAAAATATATAAAATTAAAGAAAAAAATCCAAGAAGACAACTAAGTGCTAAAAATCCATAACTTGCAGTAATTACACTTACATGAATAGTTAACCAATATGATTTTAAAACAGGTGCTAAAGTTGTAATTTGAGGTTCTAACCAACTCAAATGGGCAACAAAAAGTGTAATTCCACTTAAAATGGCTGTACAACTAAGAGCTAAATGTGATTGTTTTGAAAAAATTATTCCAGATATAGCAATTGCCCATGAGATATAAATCATAGATTCATAACCATTTGTCCAAGGTGCATGTCCTGCAACATACCATCTTAAAGCTAATCCAAAAGTATGAAAAATGAAACCAAAAGTTAGAAGATAAAAAGTTAATTTTGTGATTTTTTTTACTTTTATATTTGGATTTATGATGTTTATAAAAACAATAAATAAAAGAATAACTCCTAAAATTAGATAAAAAGGCATTAATCTTTCAAAAATATCAAATTTATTTAAAAGAAGTTCTGCTTGAATCTTAATCTTACTTGGAATGATATTTGAAGCTAGATTATATTGATAAGATTTTATTTCATCAAGATAATTATTTGCCTTTTCCCAGTTATTTTCTAAAAGTGAAAAATAGTAGTTTTTAACCAAATTGTTTATTTGTAAAGATTGTTCATTTTCATAAGAATTCGCTTCAATTATATTTAACCATTTATTATTTAAATCATCTTTTAGAGGAAAAACTTTGAAAAAATCGCCATTAAATAGTGAATAAGATATATTTAAAGCTTCATCTATTTTTATTAGTTCTTTATCATAAGTTGTTCTGTTTGAAGCACTTTTATTATTGCTGATTTCAAGTTCATCTGCTAATTTATAACCACCATATTTGTCATAAACATCATCAAAAGAGAAATAAGATTTATCTATAGAAAGTCCTAAAAGTTTTTTAATATTTTCATCTTTAACTTTATAAATAGGAATTGTTCGCCAAATTTCAGGGTACATCATCATACTAATAAAAAATTGGTTTTCGTCTAAATTTCCAATTAAACTTTTTTTAGTTGTTTTGTTTAATATTTCTATTGCTAAAGAGTTAAGAGGTTTTATTCTTCCTTGGTAATCCTGAACTAAAAGTGAACCGAATTTTTGACTATGAGTTTTGTCTATATTATAAATTAGTTCTAAATCTTGAGTAAAACTTTTTTGTGGTAAAAAGATAAAAAAAGATAAGATAACTAAACACAAACTCTTTTTCAAATAATATGATTTTTTGATATCTTCTAAAGTATATCTTTTATGTATAAGTTTTGAGAATCTACTATTTTTTACAAATAAAGTAAGAATTAATCCTAAAAAAAGTAGAAAATATCCAATGTAAGTTGGGACTTTTCCTGGGTCTTTATTTACTGATAAAATAGTAGCACTTTCATCCATTTTATATGAAGATTGGAAAAATCTATATCCTTTGTAGTCTAAAACATTATTCATAAAGATAGTGTAATCAAAAGAGGTATTTTCTATTGGGTCGTAGATTTTTACAAAACTTGAATATGTTGAAGGTGAATTTGAACCAGGGTATCTTTGAAGTACAAAATCATTTAATAAAATTGAAAAAGGTAAAACTATCTCTTTTGCTCCCCATTGAAGTTCAATTTTTTTATCTTCTATAAATAGTGTTTGAGTAGCACCTAAAGATGAATCAGCTTTTTTATAAAGAGGAATTTGCGAAATTTTATTATCATATTTTAAATCAACAATAATAGCATTTACTTGTTCACTTTTATCGAACATTTTATCGCTATTTACAACTTCAAGTTTTCCATTCATTAAAGCTTCAAAAATTTTAAATTGAGTTTGTCCAATTTTATAAATTTTATTTTTTTCAATTTTTGTTTGTGTATTTGCATTTATAGTTTTTTCATTTTCTAAATCATTAGAATATAAAGTTGTTTGCAAATTTGAAGTCAAATAAAATTCATCATTTATAGTTTCAAAATTTATTGTTGGTTTAGTTTCATTTTTTATATTGTTATTAAGTGTAAAAGTTAAAAAATTAGAATCAAATTTCTCTTTATCTTGTAATAAAATATTTTTTGCTCCCATTGTTTCTGATAATAAAATATCCATTGAAATTTTTCCATTAGGATTTGGAACTAATTTTTCAATAGCATTATTTACATAATTATTATATTTTATAGATAAAGGTTTATTGTTTATTGTAGTTTCATATTCAAATTTTGTTTGATTTAAAGGAGTTATCATAACCTCTTTTTCATAATTTTTTTCGCTATCTTTATCCAAAATTTTTATTTGTATATATTCATTTGTAGAGTAAACTTTATTTTCCATACTTCCTTCAGGAATTGTCATAACAGCTTCATAACCTAGATATCTAGTCATTGATGAACCTATAAAAATAAAAATTATTGATATATGAATTAAGAAAGTAAAAAATTTATTTTTTTTATACATTTTAAAAATGATAATATTAACTGCTATTCCAACTGTTAAAATTAGCATAATAAATTCAAACCAAGTTTGTCCATATACAAATGATTTTGCACCAAGAACTCCAAAATCATTTTCAACAAATGTTGCAATTGCGCAAGCTAAAGCCATAAATATCAAAAATATAGTCATAATTTGCATGCTAAAGATATTTTTTAAAAAATTAATCATTTGTACTCTTTTTGAAAGAATTAAGAGAAGAAGTCTTCTCTTAATTTTATTAATATGAAGTTTTAGTTTCTACGCCTTCTCTACTTTTTGGATTGTAAAGCCCTTTTTGTTCTGCTTCATTTTTCCAATCTTTAAGTAAACCGTTTGTAAACTGTTTTTTCTCTTCAATTAGTTTTCCCATTGGTAAACCAATCAATTCTTGAGCTTGTTTTTTATCAATAATTGTAGGTGCTTTATAATCTGTTACACCATGTTTTGCTAAAACTTTAGCTAATTTGATTCTTGCATTTCCTGCTTTTTCAATAGCTGTTCCTAAAGTTTTTAAAGTCTCTTCTGGTGCATGGAAAAATGCTGCATGAGAAGCTGCTGCAAAATCCCATCTCCATTGAGCATGTCTAATATCAGTCAAAATATCTTTCATCTCTTCTGGTGTTGCTCCAACTTCCCAAGCTTTTCCAGCTTCTAAGTGAGCAGCCACAATTTGTTCCATTGCTTTTTGGTTAAGATCATCTTTTCTTGCTTTTTTATCTTGAATATTTGCTAATAGAGATTTTTCACTAACTCTGTGACAGTTCATACAAGTTTTATCCATATTTTCTAAAGGATTACCAATTTTATGATCCGTATATTTTATACCACCTTCTTGAGTATATGGCATGTGACAATCTGCACAAGAAACATTATTTCTTCCATGAGCTCCTGTTTTCCAAGTTTCATATTCTGGGTGTTGCGCTTTTATCATTGGAGTTTTAGAAACTTGATGTACCCAATCACTAAATTCAATTGTGTCATAATATTTTTCCATATCTTCAACTGTAGTTCCATTTGCCCAAGGTAAAGTTACTGCCATAGCTGTTTTACCATTTTCTAAAGGAGTTTTTTTGAAATAGTATTCAACGTGACATTGTGCACAAACTAATGTTCTCATATCTTGTTGCGTTGCTGTTGCTAAAGTAGGGCTTTTGCCTTCAGCTTTTAAAGCATCATTTAAATAACTTCTTCCAACTTGAAGTTCCATTGTTTCTGGATTGTGACAATCTACACAACCTATAGGATTTACTATATCAGCACCATATTTTGCCCATTTTCCTGTGAAATATTCATTGTTTCCTTGTTCGTGCATAATTCTTGGAACATCAGGCGATTTACATGTCCAGCAGGCACTTGGTAGAGGACCACTTTCTTTATCTGTTGGTGCACCTGTTCTTAAAGAATTACTTACATCGTCAATCGCATAAAAGTGACCTCTTGGTGCATTATAATCTTTTGAAAACGCATAACCTGCCCATAAAACAACCATTTCTGGATGTAGTTTTAACATATCATCTATTTGATCTGAGTTTTTTGTTTGTTTCCATGAATCAAATTCTCTTGGATAGAACTTTCTAAACTCTTCATTTTTTGTTTCCCATTTTTCCATTTTTGGAACAGCTAATAGACTCTCTTTTTCTTCTTTTTTCTCATTGATTGAAGCCAATAATACCGTCATTAATCCTATCGCAATTATAGAAATTGCAAATAAAAATTTATACTTTTTCATGATATTCCCCTTCTTACTTTAAGTGTTCTTTTATTCCCAAACTATATGGAGTTGAAATTAAACTTCTAACTTTTCCATGTGGTACATATTTGTGACATTCCCAACATTTTCGATCTTTATCGAAATTTCCCTTGTTGTGATAAGAACTCGCATTTTTTTGCACAGTTTCACTCACTCCAGCATGACATCTTACACAGTTTGCTTGTACACGTTCTGCTGCATTATCACTTATTCTAATGTTGTTTTTGTAAGTATTTAAAGTAAATGCAACTGAGTGATTCCATCCATCGATTGCTTTTGCAGTATACTTAGCGACTTCATCTCCCACTGGAAGGTGACAGTCTATACATTTTGCTACATTTTTATGTGAGCTATTATCCCAAGTTGTATAAGCTGAATGCATAACATGACAGTTAATACAGGCTTTAGGATCACTAGAAAGATATGATAACATTGAAGAAGTATACATTGTGTAAAAAAACAATCCAGTAGCAATAATAGCACTTAAAATTGCTCCATAGATAATTATTTTTTTGTTTTTTTCCACTGTATATCCTTATATTAAGAGACATAAAACATTATAAGTTAAATAGACTTAAAAAATGAATAATTATTCAGATAAAAATTTAAATTATTTTACAAAAACTTTTGAATCATAAAGTTTATTATTTACTTTTACTTCAAAATATCCTTTTGATACATTTTGATGTTTAAATGTTAACTCATATCCAAAGATTTTTTTAGTTAATTTGTTGTAAATTGGAATATAACTTTGATAAACTCCAATTGAATCACCAATTTTAACTTGAACATTTGTATTTTTATTGTAATTTCCTAAAATTACTATTTTAGTATAACAAGTTCCATTATAATCTTGAGTTGTAGTGGTTGTATGTTGTACATTTTCACCAGTTTCATTTTCATGAAAAATCCCAACAGCAAAAGCTTTTTGAATCTCTAAGTTTACTGCCCAAAGGGAAATTGTCAAAAACAATAAGAAAAAAAATAACTTATTCATAAAATTTACAGTTTTTCAGGTTTACCTATATAATAACCTTGAGCACAACTAACACCAATTTTTTTAATTATTTCTAAGATTTGTTCATCAGCAACAAATTCTGCAACAGTTTTAATACCAATCCTTCTAGCAAAACTTACTATTGTTTCAACAATAATTCTATGTTTTTCATCAGATGCTATATTTTTTATAAGTGAACCATCGATTTTTATATAGTTTACATCAAGTCTTAAAAGATGTTCAAAATTTGAATATCCTGTACCAAAGTCATCAATTGCAATTTTTGCACCTAATGCTTTAATTTGATTGATAAAACTAATCACTTCATCATAGTTTTCAATACCTTCTGATTCTAAAATTTCAAAGGTTACTCTTGATGCTGTATTTGTTTCAGTGATATTTCTAATTATTTCTTTAACAGTCTCTTTATCTTTTATGTCTGCAATATTTAAGTTAATAGAAAAGTTTTCATCTCTATGTTTGAAAGTTTGACAAGCTTCTTTTACAACCTTTTTTGTAATACTTGAATAGAGTTTTACTTTTTTTGAGAAATCTAAGAATTTTACAGGAGGAACTATATTTCCATCTTTATCTATCATTCTAACCAATGTTTCAAAAGAGTAAATTTCTCCTGATATAATATCAATTAATGGTTGATAATGACAAACTATTCTATCTTCTAAGATGGCTTCTTTTATTGAAGTAGCCATTTCCAAATTTTGTTTATATTTTTTTTCTATATTTTCACTCTCTTCATAAACTGATATGTCAGATGAAGAATTTTTTGCATTATTTACTGCAATATCAACTTTTGTTAATAAATTATCTTTAGCTCTGGCAATACCTACAGAAAAACCAACTGAAATAACTTGATCTTCAACATGAAAAGGTTCTTCATCAAATAAAGTTAATATTTTTTGTGCTTGAGATTTTAATTCTTCTATTGATAAATTTTCATAAAATAAAATAGCAAATTCATCACCATCAATTCTATAAACAATATATTTATAATCTAAAAATCTACTTGCAATGTCTTGTAAAATTTTATCAGCATTTTCTGTTCCAAAAAAGTCATTTATCTCTTTAAAATCATCTATATTAAAAACAATACAGGCCGTTGGAGAGTTTGTGTTTATATCTAGAATAATTTTTTGTCTGTTTGGTAGTGCAGTTAGTTGATCATAATAAGCTAATTTTTCATTTTTTTCTTTTAGCAAGATTTTTTCAGTAATGTCTCTTGCTGTTCCTATAACTCCTACTAATTTTCCATTTCCATCAAAAAAAGGAGCTTTATCCACTTCAAGATAAGTCAATTTACCTTTTATATTACCTTGTTCTATAAATCTTAAGGGCTTCATGGCTGATAAAGTTTCTTTATCTGAGTTAGAACATGAATCAAAAGTGTGATATTCTAACTCATTAGGATGATTTTCTCTTACTCTTTTCCCAAAAAAAGCATCATCCTTTCCAAAAACTTCATCTGGATTTGCCATTAATAAGCCATCACAAATTGCAGTATTTGCGTATAAATATCGACCTTCCAAATCTTTTATCCATAACATATCAGGGGAATATTCAGATATAAGTTTTAAAAGATTTTTTGGTTCGATAATAGACTTCATACGTTCTCCTTCTCTTACTATTTTTAAGAGAGCAATAAAATAATTTTTAGATGTTAAATAATTGTATCATAATAAAGCTAAGTATAAGAGTTTTAAATAAATTATGCTTTTTAATAACTCAATATTTTTTGTTATTAAATATTAAACCACGCTATTTGATTTTTTAGATTTACTACTTCACCTATTACAATCATAACTGGAGTTGGTAGATTTTTTGATTTTTCCACAATATTTTCCAAAGTACCAATTACAACTTGCTGTTCTTTTGTTGTTCCTTTTGAAATTACTGCACATGGATAATCTTTTCTTTTTCCCAAGGCTAGAAGTTTTGAAGAGATTATTTCAATATTGTGATAGCCCATTAGAAAAATTATCGTTTCATCATTTAAAAAAGTTTCCCACTCTATTTGAGATATCTTTTTCTTTGGATTTTCATGTCCTGTTACAACTCTAAATGATGTTGTAAGCCCTCTGTGAGTTACAGGTATTCCAGCATATGCTGGAACAGCTATTGCTGAAGTAATTCCTGGAATTATTTCAAATTTTATTCCTCTTTGTTTTAAATATAAAGCTTCTTCTGCTCCTCTTCCAAAAACAAAAGGATCTCCTCCTTTTAGCCTTACTACATTTTCATATTTTAAAGAAGCTTGATAAATTAATTCATTTATTTCTTCTTGTGGAAGAGTGTGTTTTTTATCTTCTTTTCCCACATAAACTAGTTCACATTTTTCTTTTGCAAGTTCTAAAATTTCAGGATTTACTAGTCTATCATAGATTAAAATATCAGCATTTTGAATAACTTTTACGGCTTTTAAAGTAAGAAGTTCAACATCTCCAGGACCTGCTCCTGTTAAATATACTTTTGCCATAATAATTATTCCTTATATAAATCATTTTAAATAATTATATCTAAAAATTTTTAATAAATAAAAACTATAAAATTGAATATATTAAAAGTATATAGTGATTTAAGTAATACTATATTATGCTTTCAAAATATTAATAAACCCCTATATTATAAGGAATGTGATGAATTTTAAGAAATATATAAAAGCTGTAGCAACAGGTCCAAAAGGAAATAAAGATTTAACTATAGATGAAACTGCTGACGCAATAGAACAAATATTATTAAATAAAGTAACTCCTGCTCAAGCTGCAGCATTTTTGATAGGTTGGAGAACAAAATATGAAACAAATGAAGAATTAAAAGGTGCAATTTTAGCACTTAGAAAATTTATGAAATTTAAAAAAATAGAAGATTCTATCGAACTTGGATACTCTTTTGATGGAAGATGTGAAAATCCATTTTTATTTCCATTATATGAAGAAGTTTTAAAAAATTTTTATAAAAATAACCAAGATGTAAAAAGACTAAATTTAGTTATTTCAGGTGATTATTTACAACCTGCAAAAGTTGGAATAACAACAAAAGATATTTTTTTACATATTGATCAAGGTCAATATATTCATTATTTTAATAGGGTAGAATATTTAAAAGAATTAAGTGATATGACAGCTTTAAGACAAGAGTTAGGTTTGAGAACAGCTTTTAATACAGTAGAAAGACTTTTAAATCCAAGTCTAAGTGAATATGGAGTGACTACAGCTTTTCACAAACCTTATGTTCAAAAATATTTAGATATTTTCTCTTCTCACTTTAAAAAGGTCGTAGTTTTAAAAGGTAGTGAGGGAAGTCCAGAAGTTTTTAAAGATGGTAAATATTGGATGAAAGAAGACAAAAATATCATTGAAAGTAGTTTTTCTTTAAAAGATTTTGGTATAGACTATCGAGAAGAGTTTAATAATATAACTTTAGAAGAATCATTAAATATCATAAAAAATCCAGATAATAATACATTAAAACTTGCGAAGTTTAATATTGCTTTAATTCTTTTATTTGCTAACAGAGTTAAATCCTTGGATGAAGCTTGGCAAAGATTAAATTGATTAAACGAAAATAAAGTATTTTTTTTATAGAATCCAGTTTCATTTTTGTAAATGAAAAATTCACATATACCTATTAGGAGGTCAAAATGGCTTTAGATCAGGAAGTAAAAGCATCTATTATTGCAAAATACGGAAAAAAAGATGGTGATACAGGTTCATCAGAAGTTCAAATTGCTTTATTAAGCGAACAAATTAAGGTTTTAACTGAGCACTTAAAAGTGTTTAAAAAAGATCACTCTTCAAGATTAGGTCTTTTAAAAATGGTTGGAAAAAGAAAAAGATTATTAGCATACTTAAAAAGAACAGATTATGCTAGATTTACTGATATTGTAAGTGCTTTAGGAATTAGAGCTAAATAATTTTATATTTCTTATTAAAAAAAGGGGTTGTAGTTTTCTACAATCCCTTTTTTTTTGCCTCAATAAGAAGTATTAATAATAGTTCTTGTAAAATAAAGACAAAATAAAATAGATTGGAATTTATAATATGTTATTAACAAAAAAGAGTGAGTATGCATTACTTTCTTTGATATCTATTGCAAAAAGCAGTGAACCAAAGAATGTTGATGTTTTATCAAAAGAATTAGATATATCAAAATCATTTTTAGCAAAAATTATGCAAAATCTAGCAAAACACGAACTTGTAATATCTCATAGAGGAGTAAATGGTGGATTTTTATTAAAAAAACCTTTGGAAGATATTACAGTTTTGGAAATAGTTGAAGCTGCTGAAGAAAGAATGCCTATGGTTTTTGAGTGTTCACCATCTTTACAAAGTTGTCCAAATAATAAAGCAAAATTTTGTACAATTTGGCCTTTATTAAATAATCTACAATTTAAAGTAAATGATTTTTTATCAAAATTAACTCTAAAAGATATTGCATAATGAAGTTATTTCATATTTCACATACAGATTTAGATGGTTATGGTTGTCAACTAGTAACTAATGAATTTTTTAAAGATGCTATTTTTTATAATGCAAATTATGGTTTAGAAGTAAAATTATCTATAAAAAAAGTACTTGATGATATAAAAAATTGTAAAGATGAAAAAATACTTTTTATTATTAGCGATTTAAATTTAACTTTACAAGAAAGTGAAGAATTAGATAAAGATATAAATGAGCTTTTGAATGATGGATTTGATATAAAATTACAATTATTAGATCATCACATAACTGGTAAAAAAAGTTCTGAGAAATTTTCTTGGTATTATTTAGATGATAAAAGATGTGCAACACAAATAGTTTATGACTATATGGTTGAGGAGTTTAATGCTCCAATTAGTTATTTAGCTCCTTTAGTTAAAGCTATAAACGCAGTTGATATTTGGCTTGAAAATGAAACAAAGAATTTTGAATTTGGAAAAGTGTTAATGTCTATGATAACTAAAGTTAAAGAGATAAATAATATTTTATTTGCAAATTTGAATAGAGAGTTTAAATTTTATTTACTTAAAAATGCTATAAAGTTTTTGGATGAAGAAAATGGACATATAAAACTTGATAATGAAGTACATTTTATGAAAAAAGAGTTTTTAAAACTTGATGATATTGATGATACTTTAGACAATCTAAGTGCTGTTTATCTTGTAAAATGTTTAGCTGATATAAAAGATGAGTTAACAATTTTTTATAAAGGACAAAAAGGGCTTCTAACTTACTGTTTAGGCTCTATTTCAATTCCAGCAAATACTTTTCTAAGAGCAAATAGTGATTATGATTTTTTTATTGATATAAATAAAAAAGGAAACGCTTCATTTAGAGCTGATGGAAAACTTGATGTTTCTCTTCTTGCTGCAAAACTTGCAAATGGTGGAGGTCACGTAAATGCGAGTGGTTGTAAGTTTGAAGATTTTAAAGAATCAATAGATATTTTAGAAGTAAAAAAATATGTACAAGAAAAGTTAGATAATTTATCATAAAGGAGAATAAATGGAGTGTGAATTCCCGACAATTAATTCAAAAAGTGAAGAAATTTTAGAAATTTTTAAAAATACAAAAACAATAGCAGTAGCTGGGCTTTCACCAGATCCTACTAAAGCTTCAAATATAGTTGCAGCTTATTTACAAAGTGTTGGATTTAAAATAGTTCCTGTTTATCCAAAAGAAGATACTATTTTAGGAGAAAAAGTTTATAGAAGCTTGAGCGAAATACCGTTTAGTATTGATATGGTTGATATTTTTAGAAAACCTGATGCAATTGCTTTAATTGTTGATGAAGCAATAAAAAGAGGTGATGTTAAAACTGTTTGGTTTCAATTAGGTCTAGCAAACAATGAAGCTGCTTTAAAGGCAAAAGAATCAGGACTTAATGTCGTACAAAATAAATGTACAAAGATTGAGCATAAATCTTTATTTAATTAATTGTTTTTTGATGTGTTGCTTAAAATAAGTTTTGCAACACATCCTGATTTGTCATCTTTTCTATTATTTATAGAAATTCTAGCTTTTAGTGCTTCTGCAGCAATTTTTGCTAAATAAAGTCCCAATCCTACACCACTTTGATTTCCTATTTTTTTGAATGGTGCAAATAAATCTGTATTTCCCTCTATACCGATACCTTCATCTGTAACAGTTAAAATTATTTCATCTTTTGTTTTTCTTAATTTTATAGATATTGATTTATTATTTGGAGTAAATTTTATGGCATTTTGTACAAAATTTTGTAATATTTGATTAAAAAGAGTTATTTGAATAGAAGCATCAAGTTTATTTACATTTGAGAAAAAAGAAATATCAATATTCTTTTGTGCACTTAGCATTTTATAATCATTTGTTTTATTTTTAATATATTCCACTAAATCTAAATCTGTTGCTTGTTCAAATTGTGCACCTTCAGTTCTTCCTATATCTAAAATAGACGAAATCATAATATTCATATCATCTATCTCTTTTATAGTAAGTTTTAAAGCTTCTTCATATTGATTCACTTCCCTTTTTTTCTTCAATAAAACTTCATTTTTTAGTTTCATAACGGCAAGTGGAGTTTTTAATTCATGAGCAATTCCCACAAATAATTCTTTTTTAAATTTTACATAAGTTCCAATTCTATGAGTTAAAGAATTTATAGAATTTGCTAAAGAATGAAACTCAATTGGTAAATCTTTTTTATCAATTTTTGATAAAGAATTTTCATCCATATTTGCTAATTTTTTATTTATTTGTATAATTGGTTTTAATAAAGTTCTTGAAACTACAAAAGAGTATAAAAGCATCAAAATAAATCCAGGAATAGCGAGTATAAAAAGATTTTTGAATATTATTGAATATAATAGATCTCTTTCTAAAGTTATATTTCTAGTTATTTGTAAAAAATCTCCTGCTTTTAAATCAAATGGATATAATAATTCAATATAGTATTTTCCATTATTATTAAAATTAGAAAAATTAATACCTTTGAATTTCTGGCTTTTTATTAAGTTTATAGTTTGAATGTCAGTTCTCACTGGAGTAAATTTATCTGGAGAAATATAATTTTTTTCTATTTGCTGTGCTTGACGAAGTAAATTGTCTTGAATATCATTATAAAAAGAGTTTTTAGCGTATTCATAAAAAATAAAAGAAAGAACAATAATGAAAATAGAAGTTGCTATAATCAATTTATTATAAAACTGTTTATAAATACTTTTATTTTCCATTATTTCCATAATTTAAAAATTGTTATCTATCCTCTGCTACATTTGGATAACAGAATCTATATCCTCTTCTTCTGATAGTTTCAATAGTAGAGATATTTAATGGCTTATCCATTTTTTGTCTAATTTGGTTAATCGCAACTTCGATTACGTTTGGAGTAACTAATTCTGGTTCTTCCCAAATAGCATCTAATAATTGTTCTTTAGAAACAATTTGATCTCTATGTCTTGCTAAGTGAGTTAAAACTTCAAAAGGTTTTCCTTTTAATTCAATCTCTTCACCAGCATATTCAATCTTTTCTTCATCTGGATTGATAACTAAATCATCAATTTCGATTACATTTGTTCCACCAAATCTTAATCTTGCTTCAATTCTAGCAAGTAAAATATCAAAATCAAATGGTTTTTTAATAAAATCATCAGCACCAGATTTAAGTGCTTCAATTTCTGATTCTTTATCATCTCTTGCAGAAATAATAACAACAGCAGTTCTTGAACTTCTATTTTTTACAATTTTACATAATTCAATTCCATCACCATCTGGTAACATCCAATCAGTTAATACTAAATCATAATTTCTAATATCAATAAAATATTCTGCATCTTTATAATTTTCTGCAGTATCTACTTGGTAACCAAAGTCTGTTAAACCTTCTTGCAATGTTCTGTTTAATGTAATTTCATCTTCAATAATTAAGATTCTCATAAATATCCTTAAATTTAAGTTAAATTTAATTTTTCGACGGAAGTATAACATAAAAAATCGAAAATTTAAAGCTTTTTTAAGTTAAATAATAAAATTTATAAAATTATTGAATAAAAAATAATAATTACATATAAAAATCAACTATTTATTAACTATGAAAAGATAAAATATCACAAAATTAATTTCTAAGGAATAAAATGAAAAAAATAGTTTCGAGTTTGGTTGCATCTATTGCATTAGCGACAGTTTTAAATGCTGCAGATGTTACTTACGCAACAGTGAATGGTGAAAACATCACAAAACAGGATATCGTAATGGCTTTACAAAATCCAAATATAGATTTTGATAAGGTACCTCAAGAAGCAAAAACACAAATTTTGGATCAAATTATAAATATGAAATTAATAGCACAACACGCTATTGATGATGGAATTGAAAAAGATACAAAATATGTAGAAGCTATGAAAAGAATAAAAAGTAATTTAGCTCTTGAAGTTTGGCAAAAAAATGAAATTGATAAAGTTAAGGTTACAGAAGCAGATAAAAAAGATTTCTATGAAAAAAATAAAGAAAAATTTGTAGAACCTGAAACTTTTGAAGCAAGTCATATCTTAGTAAAAACAGAAGCTGAAGCAAAAGACATTATTTCTCAATTAGACAAAGCTCCAAATAAAGTTGAAAAATTTAAAGAATTATCAAAAAAATCTTTAGATACAGCTTCTGCTAAAGTTGGGGGAGCATTAGGTAGATTTGCAGTTGAACAAATGGTTCCAGAATTTGGAAACTCAGTTAAAACTTTAGCAAAAGGTACTTATACAAAAACTCCTGTGAAAACACAATTTGGATATCATGTAATATATTTAAAAGATAAATTTCCTTCAAAAACTTTCACTTATGCTGAAGTAGAAAAAAATATTAATCAAGTTTTAATTGGAAATGCACTTAATAAAAAAATCAAAGAGTTAGTTGAAGATTTAAGAAAAGATGCAAAAATCGTAATCAAATAAGGAGATTAATTTGGGTGTATTAGATATCGTAAAAGCTGGTGTTTTAACAGGTAGCGAAGCAAAAAAACTTTTTGCTTATGCTAAAGAAAATAATTTTGCAATTCCAGCAGTAAATGTTGTAGGAACGGATTCTGTAAATGCTGTTTTAGAAGCAGCTCTTAAAGTTAATTCTCCTGTAATTATTCAATTTTCAAATGGTGGAGCAGGATTTTATGCTGGTAAAGGTTTAAAAACTAGTGATGCTGCAGTTTTAGGTGGAATAAGTGGTGCTAACCATGTGCATACTATGGCAAAAGCTTATGGAATACCTGTAATTTTACATACAGATCACGCAGCTAAAAAGCTTTTACCTTGGATTGATGGATTAATTGAAGCTGGAGCTGAACACTTTGCAAAAACTGGACGACCTTTATTTACTTCTCATATGCTTGATTTAAGTGAAGAGAGTTTAGAAGAAAATATTGAAACATGTGTTGAATATTTTAAAAAAATGACTAAACTTGATATGATGCTAGAAATTGAACTTGGAATTACAGGTGGAGAAGAAGATGGTGTTGATAACAGTGATGTTGACAATGCTCTGCTTTATACACAGCCTGAAGAAGTTTGTTATGCTTATGAAAAATTGAAAGAAGTTGGAGATAATTTTACAATTGCTGCAAGCTTCGGAAATGTTCATGGAGTTTATAAACCAGGAAATGTAGTATTAAGTCCAAAAATTTTAAATAATTCTCAAAAATATATTCAAGATAAATTAAAAACTTCTGATAAACCAGTTGATTTCGTTTTCCATGGTGGTTCAGGTTCACTTTTAAGTGAAATTAGAGAAGCTATCTCTTATGGTGTTATTAAAATGAACATTGATACAGATACTCAATGGGCAACTTGGGATGGTGTTAGAGCTTATGAAGCTAAATATCATGGATATTTACAAGGGCAAATTGGAAATCCTGAAGGTGAAGATAAACCAAATAAAAATTATTATGATCCAAGAAAATGGTTAAGAGCTGGTCAAGAAACTATGATTGCTAGACTTGAAACTGCATTTTCGGATTTATGTTCATTAAATAAAAACTAAATATTTTAGGGAATAAATTCCCTAAAATAAACTTCTTTCCTATAAAAATAAAAATCATTATTTATTTGTTACTATAATGCTATGGAATAAGAGTATAATTTTTGAATGAAGAAAAAGAAATTTTTCTTTAAATAAAAAAGAGGAAGAAAAGATGATTTATGCAAGACCAACGTACAAAACGCAATATGAAAACTTTATCGGTGGAGAGTGGATCGCTCCTGTTAGTGGTGAATATTTTGATAATATTTCTCCTGTTGATGGAAAACTTCTTACAAAAATTCCTAGATCAAATGAAAAAGATGTTGAATTAGCAATACAAGCTGCTAAAAAGGCATTTGAATCTTATAAGCATACATCAGTTGTACAAAGAAGTACAATGTTAAATAAAGTAGCAGATTTAATTGAAAAAAATTTAGAAACATTAGCTATTGCAGAAACATTAGATAACGGAAAAGCAGTTAGAGAAACTTTAAATGCTGATATTCCTTTAGTTGTTGATCATTTTAGATATTTTGCTTCTGTTATAAGAGCAGAATCTGGAACAGTTTCTGACTTAGATGAAAATACAATTTCTCAAGAAATTTACGAACCTTATGGTGTTGTAGCTCAAATTATTCCTTGGAATTTCCCACTTTTAATGGCTGCTTGGAAATTAGCTCCTGCATTAGCAGCTGGAAATTGTGTAGTTTTAAAACCTGCAAGTGCAACTCCAATGTCAATTTTACTTTTAATGGAAATTATTCAAGAAGCTTTACCAAAAGGTGTTATAAACATTATTAATGGAGCAGGTGGAAAAATAGGTAAATATCTTTCTACTCATCCTGATATTAAAAAAGTTGCATTTACAGGTGAAACAACAACTGGACAATTAATTATGCAATATGCAACAGAAAATATTATTCCTTCAACTTTAGAACTTGGTGGAAAATCACCAAATGTATTCTTTGAATCAATTATGGATGAAGATGATGAATTTTTTGATAAAGCAATAGAAGGTTTAGTGCTATTTGCATTTAACTCTGGTGAAGTGTGCACTTGCCCTTCAAGAGCATTAATTCAAGAATCAATATATGAACCATTTATGAAAAGAGTTTTAGAGAGAGTAAAAGCAATTAAACTTGGAAATCCACTTGATACAGAGTGCATGATGGGTGCACAATGCTCTTTAAATCAAAAAGAAAAAATCTTAAGTTATTTAAAAGTTGGAAAAGAAGAAGGTGCTGAGCTATTAGTTGGTGGAGATGCATATAATTCTTCAGTTAATCCAGATGGATTCTATATTCAACCAACTTTATTTAAAGGTCACAATAAAATGAGAATTTTCCAAGAAGAGATTTTTGGACCTGTTCTTGCAGTTACTACTTTTAAAGATGAAGATGAAGCACTTGCTATTGCAAATGATACAATCTATGGTTTAGGTTCTGGTGTTTGGTCAAGAGATGCACATCAACTTCATAGAATGAGTAGAGGTATAGAAGCAGGAAGAGTTTGGGTAAATTGTTATCATATGTATCCTTCTCATGCTTCTTTTGGTGGATATAAAAAATCTGGAATTGGAAGAGAAACTCATATGATGATGTTAAATAATTATAGACATACAAAAAATATTTTAACTTCATATAGTCCAAATGCTTTAGGATTTTTCTAAAATATAAATTAAGCCCATAAGATAAATTATGGGCTTATAAAAAGGAGTCTAAAATGGCTTTAAAAAGATTAGATGTTACACCAAAAGCTGCCCAAGTTATAGAAAAACTAAAAGAACTTCATGGAGAATTAGTTTTTAATCAAAGTGGTGGTTGTTGTGATGGAACAGCTCCTATGTGTTATGAAAAAGGCGATTTTATAGTTCCAAGTCGTAATATAAAGCTGGGAGAAATTTGTGGTTGTGAGTTTTTTATAGATCATGAACAATATGAATATTTCAAACAAACTTTTATAACTATTGATGTAAAAGAAGAAAAATCAGCCTTTGGAAACTCATTTTCTTTAGAAATAGATTTAGGTTATCAGTTTATAACTCAATCTAGAATTTTTACAGATGATGAATATAGACAACTTTTAGAAGAAGAAAAAAAAGCTAGCAATTAGCTACTTTTTTTCTTCATTTGTAACTAAAGCAAGATTTACTAAACTATATTTTTGAAGTAAATCTAAAACTTTCACAACTCTTTCATATTCTACTTTTTTATCTATTCTTACAATTACAGGATTATTTCTATTTTTTATAGCTTTTAAATTATCTTCTAAAGAATCAAATGATACTTCTATTCCTTTAATTGCTAATTTGTCTTTTCCTAACTCTATAAAAATTTGTCCCTCTTTTACTTCCATCTCTTTTGCATTAGATGTAGGTAAATCAAGTAAAAGAGCAAGTTCTTCTTTTTTAAATACACTTGTTACTATAAAAAAGATTAAAAGAATAAAAACAACGTCAATAACAGGAGTTAAGTCTAAGCCTAAAGCTTCTCTTCTTTTCATTAGATGTGACCAACTAGCTCTTTTTTAGCTTTTACTTCAATAGTATCAATAGCTGAAATGAAGTGATTGTAAGCTATTTGATGTGGAATAGATACGATAATTCCTGCAACTGTTGTGATAAGTGCAATAGCAATTCCACCTGAGAATATTGTAGGATCACCTAATCCTTTTAAAGTAATCTGATCAAATAAAATGTATATTCCAATAACTGTTCCTAAAAGTCCAAGTAGTGGTGAAATAATTGCAATATTTTTTATAACTGTAAGTCCAGATTCTAATTTTTTTGTTTCATATTCAATTTGAGCTTCAAGAGGTTTAGTTCTGTCAAGATTTTCTTTGATTTGAAGAATAAGTAAGTTCTTTTTAAAAAGTACAAGAAACTTCCAAATAATGATAGTAAAACCTACAATATTTAAAAATATTAAAATATATACGATGACTCCACCTTTATCAACATACTCAAAAAAATTCATAAATAGCCTTTTTATTTTTTGGTGTATTGTACAGAAATTTTGTTAATAAATGGTACAATTTTCGCTATGAACTACACTAATTCGCCAATAGAAGAGATATCTTTTAATAATCAAAAATATTTTATAAAAAGAGATGATTTACTCCATGTTGATTTTTCAGGAAATAAAGCAAGAAAATTATACTATTTTTTAAAAAATGACTTAAAAGGAATAAATAAAATCATATCTCATGGTTCAGCTCAATCAAATGCTATGTATTCACTATCCGTTCTTTGCAAAATAAAAAATCTAAAATTTGATTATTATGTTTCTCATATTTCTTCATTTTTAAAAGAGAATCCAAATGGTAATTATAAAGAAGCAGTTAAAAATGGTATGAATTTAATAGTTGGTGATTTGCCAAAAAGCTTTAATCATGATGAACTTTTTATTTGTGAAGGTGGAGCTGTAAAAGAGGCTTCTTTGGGAATAGAACTTTTAGCAAATGAGATAAAAGATTGGGCAAAAAAAGAAAATATTGAGAATCTAAAGATTTTTTTGCCAAGTGGTACAGGAACAACGGCCCTTTTTTTACAAAAATATTTACCTTTTGAAGTTTTAACATGCTCTTGTGTAGGAGATGATGAATATTTAAAACAGCAATTTTTTGAACTTGAAAAAGAAAATTTTCCTAAAATTTTAAAAAAAGAAAAAAAATATCATTTTGGAAAACTATACAAAGAATTTTATGAAATTCATAAAGAGATTTTAAAACAAACAAATATTGAATTTGATTTACTTTATGATAGTTTGGGTTGGATAGTTTTTCAAAATTATGTAAAAAATTTAAAAAATAAAGACAAATATACTTTTTTATATATTCATCAAGGTGGAGTTTTGGGAAATAAATCTATGATTGAAAGATATAAATTTAAATATAAAATATAACAATATTTTTACTTTATATAACTTTATTACAAACTTGGATATAATCCTTCACTATGAAAAAGAAAAATATAATATTAATTGGTTTTATGGGTGTTGGTAAAGGTACAGTTGCAAGAGCTTTAGTAAAAAAAACTGATATGTTTGCAATAGATACTGATGATTTAATCGAAAGTATGGAAAACAGAAAAATCAAAAAGATTTTTGAAGATGAAGGTGAACCATATTTTAGAAATTTAGAGAAAAAAACTGCCTTATGGTTAGAAAAAAATGTCTCAAATACTATCATTTCAACTGGTGGTGGATTTTATAAACAAGAAAATTTAAATAAAATTGGAAAAGTCGTTTATCTAAAATCATCATTTCAAGGAATACTAGATAGAATAAACGAAGCACCAAATGCTCAAAATAAATTAAAAAAACGACCACTTTTACAAAATATTGAAGAAGCAATAAAACTTTATGATTCAAGAGTTAAAGAGTATGAAAAAGTTGCAAAAATAGTGGTTGATGTTGAAAAAAAAGATATAAAAGATATTATAAAAGAGATTTTAGGGAAAATATAAAATGAAAATTATAAATACAAAAGATGCAAATTTTAAAGCTGAATTTGAATCGATTTTAGCAAGAGCAAAAAGCGATATAAAAGGTGTTTCTTCTATTGTTTCAAATATTATTGATGAAATTGTAAATGAAGGAAATATTGCTTTAAAAAGACATATTGAAAAGTTTGATAAATGGGAAGTTAAAAGTGATGAAGAGCTTCTTATTTCACAAGATGATATGGAAAAAGCATATCTTAATATTGATGAAAAATTAAGACTTGCTTTACATACTGCTTTTAATAGAATTAAAGCTTATCATGAAAAACAACTTCCAAAATCTTGGATAGATTTTGAGTCAAATGGAACAATCTTAGGACAAAAAGTAACTCCAGTTGATAGAGCTGGACTTTATATTCCTGGTGGAAAAGCTGCTTATCCAAGTTCACTTTTGATGAATGCAATTCCAGCATTAGTTGCAGGAGTAAAAGAGATAGTTGTATGTACTCCAACTCCAAATAATGAAGTAAATGAACTTTTACTTGCAGCTTGTCACTTATGTAAAGTTTCAAAAGTTTATAAAGTTGGAGGAGCAAGTGCAATTGCTGCTATGGCTTATGGAACTCAAACTATTTCTAAAGTTGATGTTATAACAGGACCTGGAAATATATTTGTTGCAACAGCTAAAAAACTTGTATTTGGTGAAGTAAATATTGATATGATTGCAGGTCCAAGTGAGATTGGAATACTTGCAGATGAAACAGCAAAACCTCACTATTTAGCAATTGATTTATTATCTCAAGCAGAACACGATGAAATGGCTAGTTCTATTATGATTACAACTTGTGATGAAGTTGCTAGTTTAACAAGTAATGAAGTAGAAGAGTATTTAAAAACTTTAAGTAGAGAAACAATTGCTAGAAAATCAATTGATGAAAGAGGAGCAATAATTGTTGCTTCGAATATGGAAGAAGCAATTGAACTTATGAATGAAATTGCTCCTGAACACTTAGAAGTTATGACAAAGAATCCTTTTGAACTACTTCCATTTATTAAACATGCAGGAGCAATTTTCTTAGGTGAAAATACTCCTGAACCAATTGGAGATTATATAGCAGGTCCTAATCATACTCTTCCAACAGGAAGTACAGCTAAATTTTATAGCCCATTAAATGTAGAAAATTTTATGAAAAAAAGTTCTATTATAAACTTTTCTAAAAATGCTATAAATGAGTTAGGAGAAGCTTGTGCTATTTTAGCTGACACTGAAGGTCTTACAGCTCACGCAAAATCTGTAAGAGTTAGATTAGAGAAATAAGGAAAAATTATGTCGATATTTAAAGATTGGTTTACCGAAGATGAAGATGATATTTTTATGGGTAGCCCAAAATCTAAATTTTTTGATGTTGTAAACGAAGCTTCAAAAGATATAGTTGAAGAAGAGATAGATAAAATAATAGAAAAATTAGCAGTTTTAGAAATGATGATGAGTGAAGACAAAGGTGAAGAATTTAATATAAACAATCATATTAAAGAGTATATATTAGAAAATGAAGATAAAGTAAAAGCTATGAAAAAAGGTCTTTATGTTGAGTTTACTGGTGAGATTATTTGTAGATTAGATTCATAAAAGGCTGTTTGTGGAAGAGTTAGAATTAGTAAAAAATCAGATAAAAAAATTTGTAGAAGTTTGTAATTATGAAAAAAGTTTAGAACTTTTAGATAAATTGGCAACTGGAAAAATGTTGCGTTCAAAACTTATACTTAAAATTGCTGGGATAAACGAAGAGAGTATTAAGTTGTGTGCAATTGTTGAGATGATTCATGCAGCATCACTTTTACATGATGATGTTATTGATGAAGCTGATACAAGGAGAGGACAACCTAGTGTAAATGCACTTTATGATAATAAAACTTCAATTATGTTTGGAGATATTTTATACTCACGTGCATTTACAGAACTTTCTCAAATGGATAAAAGAGTTGCTTATCATATTTCAAACGCAGTAACACTTTTAAGTATTGGTGAAATGATGGATGTTGATTTAACACAAAGTTTTAATACATCTTATACAAAATATCTTGATATGAT
Organism: Arcobacter lacus; assembly: GCF_003063295.1. Lineage (NCBI taxonomy): Bacteria > Pseudomonadati > Campylobacterota > Epsilonproteobacteria > Campylobacterales > Arcobacteraceae > Arcobacter > Arcobacter lacus. The sequence goes on along the minus strand of NZ_MUXF01000001.1, from coordinate 336,552 downwards.
TTATAAAAAAACAGCTTCTTTAATAGAAGCAAGCGCAAGAAGTGCAGCAATTTTAGTAAATCTTGATGAAGAAAAATATGCAACTTATGGTAAAAATCTTGGACTTGCATTTCAAATGATAGATGATATTTTGGATATTACTCAGGATTCTAAAACTTTGGGAAAACCTGCAATGCTTGATTTTGTAGAAGGAAAAGTAACTATTCCATATTTGTATCTTTATGAAAGAGTTGAAGATAAAACTAAGTTAGAATCTTTATATAAAAAAGAGTTATCAGAAGATGAATCTCTTTGGATAAAAGAACAACTAAAAATAACAAAAGCTTTAGAAGATTCAATTTTAGAAGCAAAATCGATTGGAAATAGTGCTATTCAAGCAGTTAAAGATGAAGAAAATAGTCAAACTCTAGTACAAATAATGAAAGCAATGATAGAAAGAGAGTTTTAATGAGTTATTTAGTGATTAGTTTTTCTCATAAAAATACAGATATAAAATTAAGAGAAAAACTAGCTTTTAATAGTGATGAAGATAAAGATAGATTTTTAAAACTAATTTTGGAAAATGATATTACAAAAGAAGCTATTTTACTATCTACTTGTAATAGAGTTGAAATAATCACAAGAAGTTTAAATATAAAACAAAGTTCAAAAGATATTATTGAAAAGTTAGCTACTTATTCGAAAGTTGATTTTGATGTTTTATATGATAGAGCAGATATTTATGATGCAGATGGTGCAGTTCATCACTTATTTTCAGTAGCTTCTGCACTTGATTCTCTTGTTATTGGGGAAACTCAAATAGTTGGTCAATTAAAAGACGCTTTTAGATTTTCTCAAGCAAAAGGATATTGTTCTTTAAATATAACAAGAGTTATGCACTATGCTTTTAAATGTGCTGCACAGGTGCGAACAGCAACTAGTTTAGGAACAGGTTCAGTTTCTGTTGCGTCAACAGCAGTTTCAAAAGCAAAAGATATAATAGGAAATACAAAAGGGGTAAAGGCTCTTGTTATTGGTGCTGGTGAGATGAGTGAGCTTACAGTTAAACATCTTATTACTTCAGGATTTGATGTAACAATAATCAGTAGAGATACAAAAAAAGCCCAAAATTTAGCTTCAACTTTTGAAGTTCATGTAAATGTTGAGTCTTATGATAAATTAACACAATTACTAATAACAACACCAGTTATGATAACAGCAACTTCAGCTCCATATCCAATAATTACTAAAGAGAATGCACCAAGTTCAAATATAAATAGATACTGGTTTGACATTGCAGTTCCAAGGGATATTGATGAAAATATATCTATGTCAAATTTAGAAATCTTTTCTGTTGATGATTTACAAGATATAGTAAATGAAAATATGAGTTTAAGAGCAGAACAAGCAAAAACTGCTTATGGAATAGTAAGTCGTATGTCTTTAGAGTTTTTTGAATGGTTAAAATCTCTTGAAATTGAACCAATAGTAAAAAATCTTTATTTAAAAGGTAATGAAATAATAGATAAAAAAGTAAAAAATGCTATTAAAAAAGGTTTTATAGATTCAAAAGATGAAGAAAATATTAGGAAATTATGTTTAACAGTAATTACTGAATATTTACACAATCCAGCAAAACAGCTAAAAGATATTTCAAAAAATATGGAGTGTGATTTAGTTGTAGGAACTGTTCAAAATATGTTTTCTTTAAATGAGAATTCAACTTCAAAAAATAGATATAAATGTGACCATTTATCAAAAAATTAATATAGGGAAATAGTAAATGAAATTTAGTAAAATGTTTATTCCAACAACAAAAGAGACTCCAAATGATGCAACACTTCCATCTCATCAATATTTAGTAAGAGGTGGATTTATAGCTCAAACTGGAGCTGGAATTTATGATTTTATGCCTTTAGGAAAAATTGTTTTAGAAAAAATTAGAGCTATTGTAAAAGAAGAGATGGATGAAGCTGGTGCAAACGAAGTTCAATTTGGTTTTGTTACACCACTAACTTTGTGGCAAGAATCAGGACGAGCTACAACTATGGGAGCAGAAATGCTTCGATTTAAAGATAGAAAAAATGGTGAGTTTGTATTAAGTCCAACAAATGAAGAAGCTGTTGTAAATATGGTAAAAAATAGAATCACTTCATACAAAGATTTACCACTTCATCTTTATCAAATAAATACAAAATTTAGAGATGAAGCAAGACCTAGATTTGGTCTTATGAGAGGAAGAGAATTTTTAATGAAAGATGGATACTCTTTTCACTCAAGCGAAGAGGATTTAGTAAGAGAATTCAATCTTATGGAAGCAACTTATAAAAAAATCTATACAAAATTAGGTTTAGATTTTAGAGTTGTTGCAGCTGATTCAGGAGCAATTGGTGGAAGTGGTTCAAAAGAGTTTCACGTAATTGCTGATAGTGGAGAAGATACTTTAGTTGTTTGTGATTCTTGTGATTATGGAGCTAATATTGAAGCAGCGACAAGAAAACCTAAAAAATCAGAAAAACTTGAAACAATAGCTATTGAAAAAATTGAAACTCCAAATTGTAAAACAATTGAAGAAGTAAGCACTTTTTTAAATGCAGATTCATACTATTCAATGAAAGCTGTAATAAAAAAAGCAGTTTATGAAAATAGAAAAGACATTGTTGTTTTTTTTGTAAGAGGAGTAGATGAACTTGAAGAAACAAAAGCTTGTAATGCAGTTGGTGCTTTAGAGTTAGAAGATGCTACAGAAGAGGAAATCATTAATGTTGGTTTAGTTCCTGGATATTGTGGAATAGTAGGACTAAAAGATTATACTGTAGTAATCGATAATGAATTAAAAGAAGACAATAATCTAGTTTGTGGTGCAAATGAAGAAAACTATCATCTAAAAGGTGTTAATTTAACTTCAATGGAAGATTTGAATTTTGCAGATTTAGTTGCAGTTCAAGAGGGTGATATTTGTGCTTGTTGTGGTGGAAAGTTATCTTATACAAAAGGAATTGAAGCTGGACATATTTTCCAACTTGGAACTAAATATTCAAGTGCTATGAATGCAAATTTCTTAGATGAAAATGGAAAAGCAAAACCATTTATTATGGGATGTTATGGAATTGGAGTTTCAAGACTTGTTGCTGCTGTAATTGAGCAAAACCATGATGATAAAGGTTGTATTTGGACAAAAGCAACAGCTCCTTTTATGGTTGACATTATTGTTTCTAATTCAAAAAAAGAAGAAGAATCAAAAGTTGGAGAAGAACTTTACTCTAAATTAAAACAAGCTGGACTTAGTACAATTTTAGACGATAGAATAAATGCTAGATTTGGTTTTAAAATGAGTGATTTTGAACTTTTAGGTTTTCCATATGCAGTTGTAATTGGTAAAAAATTAGAAGATGGTTTAGTTGAAATTGTAGATAGAAAAACTTTAGAAAAAATTGATGTAAAAGTAGATGAAGTTATTTCTAAAATCTTAGAATTAGTTAAATAAAAGAGGCTTTTATGGAAATAGAAAAAGAGATAAGTAAAACAATAGAAAAATCAATAGAAAAAAATGTTGATGTCATCACAAGAGATTTGAAGTCATATATTCCAAATAACATTGTAGAAGTTATAGCAAGTCATGTTTTTTCATTTATTGTTGCTTTATTAATATTTTTTATTGGAAAATGGATTGTAAATAAGATAGTTGCTATTTTAGGAAAAGTTTTAAGAAGAATAAATGGAATCGATGAAACTTTAGTAAAATTTCTAGAAAATATCGTTTATTATGCTTTATTAACAGTTGTTATAATAGCAGCTTTAAATAAATTAGGAATTGCTACAACTTCATTTTTAGCAATACTTGGAGCAGCTGGTCTTGCTATTGGTTTAGCATTAAAAGACTCTTTAGGAAACTTTGCTTCAGGAGTTATGATAGTTATATTCAAACCTTTTAAAGTTGGAGATAATGTAATTGCAAGTGGAGTTACTGGAATTGTTACTGAAGTTACTATTTTTAATACAGTTTTTTTAACAGCAGATAATCAAAAGATTATTGTTCCAAATAGTTCTATTACTGCTGGAAGTATTACAAATGTAAATGCAAATGATACAAGAAGAGTTGATATAATTGTTGGAATTTCTTATGAAGATAATATAAAACATGCAAAAGAAGTTTTAGCAAATATTATAAATGAAAATTCAAAAGTTTTAAAAGATAAAGCAGTTGGAATTAATGTAACAGAACTTGCTGATAGTTCTGTAAATCTTACAATAAATGTTTGGGTTAAATCTTCTGATTTTGCAAGTACTAAAGCTGAACTTTTAGAAAGTATTAAAACAACATTTGATGAGATTGGTATTTCCATTCCTTATCCAAAACAAGAGGTTTATCAATATAATAAAAATTAATTTACCAAAAATATTAATTAGAATTTTAAACGATTTACAGGAGTTAGGTTCAAAGCCTATTCTTGTTGGTGGTTGTGTACGAGATAGCTTTTTAAACAAAAAAATTAAAGATTATGATGTAGAGATTTTTAATTTTGACTCTTTAGAAATATTAGAAAAATCATTAAAAGAATTTGGAAATGTCAACCTTGTTGGAAAAAGTTTTGGAGTTTTGACTTTAAAAATTGATGAATATGATTTTGATTTTTCTCTTCCTAGAATTGAAAAAAAAGTAGGGAATTCTCATACTGATTTTGAAGTTTCTACTAATGCAAATTTATCTTTTAAAGAAGCCGCAATAAGACGAGATTTCACTATAAATGCAATAGGATATGACTATTTTAAAAATGAGATTTTAGATCCTTTTGGTGGAATGAATGATTTAAAAAATAAAATTATAAAACACATAGATGATAAAACGTTTGTAGAAGATAGTTTAAGAGTTTATAGAAGTGTACAATTTGCTTCAAGATTTGAATTTAAAATAGATGAAAATACAAAAATACTTTGCAAAAAAATAGTATCAAGTGGTGAATTAAAATTTTTACCAAAAGAGAGAATTTTTGAAGAGTTAAAAAAACTTTTTTTAAAATCAAAAAAACCTTCATTTGGTTTGAATCTTTTAAAAGAGTTTAATATTATGAATATTGAACAAAACTTAGAAGAGATTGATAATTTAGCTTTTATTTTAAAAGATAAAAATTATGATGATTTTAGAAAATTGTATCTATTTTATAGTTGTTTATGTAAAGGGATGAATGAAGATGAAACTTTTTCTTTTATAAAAAATTTAACTGATGATAAAAAGTTTATAAAAAATATTTTGATTTTGAATGAAACAAATTTAACAAATGATATAAAAATATTAAAAAGACTCTCTTTAAAATTGAAACTTGAAGATTTAATAGTATTAAATCAAGCTTTTAAAAATCAAATTTCATTAAAAATTCTTGAAATATTAAAAAATTTAGATATTTTAAATACTCCTATAAAGCCCTTAATTCTAGGAAAAGATTTAATAAAATTAGGATTTGTTCCTTCTGAAAAATTTAAAAAAATTTTAGATTTTGCTTTTGATTTACAAATTGAAGATAATTTATCAAAAAGTAACATAATAGAAGAAATAAGTAAACAGTTTAGTATTTAAGCCTATTTATAAATGAAATTGTATATCATTAATGACTTTCAAAAAAGGAGAATTTATGAAAAAACTTGTTACTTTAGTAGCAGCAGTTGGTCTTACGACTTCGCTTTATGCAAATAATACAAATACTGGTTGTGGACTTGGTTCAATTATTCTTAAAAATCAAAACACTACAGTATTACAAGTTTTAGCTGCAACTACAAATGGAACTTCTGGAACACAAACTTTTGGTATTTCAAGTGGTACTTCAAATTGTAATAAACCAAATAACTTTGTATCAAATGACAAATTAAATCAATTCGTAAATGAAAACATGGATGAATTAGCTATGGATATTTCAGCTGGACATGGTGAAACTTTAAGTACAGTTGCAAAACTTATGAATGTTGAAGATACAAATGCATTTTCAGCTAAATTACAAGCTAATTTCTCAGAAATTTACTCTAGTGAAAATGTAACTTCTGCAAATGTAATTGATTCAATTGCAAAATACATCTAATTTTATAGAAAGAGGAATTAAGTATTTTATACTTATTTCTCTTTTTTTCTCAGCTTCAAACTCTTTAGAACTAAAAAATTATATCGAAGAACATAAACTTTATGAAAATTCTTATTGGGCAAAATTATTGCACTACAGAAATGGTATTAGTGAAATAGATTCAACTAACTTTTTTATATCAAATAATGGAAAAGAAGATTTAAAAGAAGAGTTATTTGAAACTATAAATTCTTTGGAAACTGGAACAAATAATGTTTTATGTAGATTTCCTTTAAGAGTAGAGTGGCTAAAAGAAAATATTCCAACTTTAGAAGAAAAAATAGTTCCATATTCTTGTGAAGAGTTAGACAAGTTTTTGGAACTGACAGATGCAAAATATGTAACTATCGTTTTCCCTACTGCTCATATAAATTCACCAGCTTCTATGTATGGACACACTTTTTTGAAAGTTGGAGCAGATAAAGAAACACCACTTATTTCAAATGCTATAAATTATGCAGCAAAAACAGATGAAAAAAATGGTTTGATTTTTGCTTATAATGGACTATTTGGTGGATATGAAGGAAGATATTCAATAATGCCATATTATGAAAAGATAAAAGAGTATAACAACCTTGAACAAAGAGATGTTTGGGAGTATGATTTAAACTTATCTCAAGAAGAGATAAATAAACTTGTTCTTCATACTTGGGAACTAAAAGATTCTTATGCAAATTACTATTTTTTCAAAGAAAATTGTTCATATAATGTTTTATGGTTATTGGAAATTGCAAGACCAAGTTTAGATTTAGTTAGTTATTTTGATTTTAAAGCAATTCCACTTGATACTATAAAAATATTAACAAAATATGATGGTTTGATAGTTGATTCAAGATATAGATACTCAAATTTGAAAAAGATGAAACATATTTTAAATGAAGAGATAGAAAATAAAGAGTTTTTAAAAGCTTATATAAGTGATGAAATAGAACTACCAGATAGTTTAAGTCAAAGTGATAAAATCTCATATTTAGATTTTAAGATTGCTTATACTCAATATCAACGTTCAGAAGATGGAACTGAAAAAAAAGAGTATATAAAAAACTATTTAAAACTTTTAAAAGAGCGAAGTGCTTATAAACAAACAAGAACTTATAACATAAAATCACCTCTTGATCCACTTATTTCTCATGATTCTGCTAGAATTGGTTTATTTTATGATTCAAATGATAGTTTTGAAGCAAGTATAAAACCAGCATACAATGATATGTATGATATTGTTGATGGATATTTACAAGGTGCATATATTGATTTTTTTGAATTAAATTTTAAAAAACAAAAAGATAAAGATGTGAAACTTGATAGATTTACACTTTTAAAAATAAAGTCATACTCTCCACAAGATATGATATTTAAACCAATTTCTTGGGGAATTGATGTTGGTTATGAACATTTTAAAGATGAAGAAGATTATTTTAAAGTAAAACCAGAAGTGGGAATTAGCTTTGGAAATGATAAAGATTTTATCTACTCAATGCTAGGTTCAAATATCTATTATAAAGGGAATGACCAATTATATTCAGCTGGAGTAAATATTGGATTTATTACAAATAGGATTGAAAACTTCAATATTGGAGTAAATTACACTTACGATAAATATAATAAAAGCTTAGAAAACAATCAATTTGAAGCTTTTACTACTTATAAAATGCATAGAAATTTAGCTTTAAATTTAAAATATATAAATGATGATTTATATGAAAAACAAGATAGAGTAAAAGTAGGAGTTATGTTCTACTTTTAAACTCAGTACTTATGGACGATAGATTTTATTAGGACTTCCATTTACTATATGAAAAACTGTAACTTGATATTTTTTTGAATAATATTTTAAAAGCAAATCTTGCAGTGTTGGCTCAATCGAAGGTGTAAACCAAGCATTATTTGAAGTCATTATTATATATCTTGTATCACCTAAATTTTCATAGATTGTATCAGTTGTTCCTTCATAACAAATAGCATTTCTATATTTTTCACCTAAAACTACAAAATCAGTTGGTTCTGAAGCTTCTGTATAATCTTGCGCACCGTTATAAAAAGTTTTATTTATCAAATCAACAAAATATTTAGGAAGTGGAATTTTTTCACCAAAAGGAACAAGCACAACTTTTTGAGCGATTTTTACTTCACCATTGCTTATATGATAAGTGGCATTAAATATTTGATTATTTTCAACATATAAAGCACCTGTAATTATATCGATACTAAAAGATAGATTTTTTAACTCATTTAGTAAAACAATATTTCTATTTAATGCAGTTGAAAAAGCAGTTTCAGGTAATATTACTAAATCTTTTTTTAAATCTATTGCTTTGTGTATTTCCTCAATATTTTTTGCATTTAACTCTTTTTGGTACTCTTTTTGCCATTTTAAATCTTGATTTATATACATTTGTGGCATATAAATTTTTGCTTTTGGAGTATCTATATAAGTTCCCTTTCCAAAGTCAAAAATAAATAAAAGAGGAATAATTCCTAAAAGTTTATGTTTTTTTAGTTTAATAATAAAATAAAAAGAGATAAGTATCAAAGCAAAAGCTATTTTTGAAGTGCTTATATAAGAATCTATAAATAACAATTCAAATTTCATCCAATTAAAGCCAAAAGGAGCAAAAAAGGTAAATCCAAAAACCATCAATATTCTAATAGTAAGTTTGTCTATAAAGGCAAATAAATAAAAAATTATTCCATAAACTAAACCAATTCCAAGGATTAAAACAGGAGTTAAATATTTCAAATCGTAGTATTGTAAACTAACACTCATCCAATTACACCATAAAATACCAGTAAAAAATCCTGCTATAAATAGAGCTTTTTTAGGAATTGTAAGTAAAAAGTATATACCTAAAAGACCAATTAATGTATTGATAATCTTTATTTCAATATCAAAATAACTTAAGTAAATAAACAAACTTAATAAAATTGCAGTGAACAAGCCTTTTATTATAAAGTTTTGGATAAAATATTCCCGTTTTAGCAAAAACATAATAAACCACTTTTAAAAAGGAAATTAGATGAATGATTTAGTAAGTTCATTGTTACCTCTTGTTGCATTGTTTGCTATTTTTTATTTTTTAATAATTAGACCACAACAAAAACAAGCGAAAGCTCATAGAGATATGGTTGCTAATTTAAAAAAAGGTGATAAGATTGTAACAAATGGTGGCTTAATGGTAGAAGTTGTTAAAGTAGAAGAGACATATTTTCTAGTAAAAAATAACGATGGAAGTGAGATGAAGCTAATAAAAGAGTTTGTAGCAAAACTTTTAGAAGACTAAACTTTCTAAGATATGTATTCTTTACATATCTTAAAGCACCTTTTTAACCTGATTTAAGGAAAAAAATTGAAAATTTTTAATTATAAACTCGTAATTTTTCTTATTAGTATTATTTTTGGTATTGCATTGTCAATTCCATCTTTATTTCAAACAGAACACGGTAAAAAAATATCTTTAGGATTAGACCTTCAAGGTGGTTTACATTTACTTTTAGGTGTAAATACTCACGAAGCGGTAACTTCAAAAATAAAATCAGTAGCAACATCAATAAAATATTTTTCAGATGATGAAGAACTTTTAATTGATGGATTAACTATTTCAAATGATATTATCACTTTTTCTGTTTTAGATAAAGATGAAATACCTAAAATGGATACTATGTTAAAAGAAATAAATGGATTGGATATTTCAATAAATGATTTAGAATATCACATAAAACTAACTAAAGAAGATGAAATCAAGACAAAAGATTTTGCTGTTTCTCAAGCTGTTGAAACTATTAGAAATAGACTTGACCAATTTGGTTTGTCTGAACCAACAGTTTTGAGACAAGGTGAAACAGATATTGTTGTTCAACTTCCAGGAATAAAAACAGCAGAAGAAGAAAAATCTGCACGTGAACTTATTTCTAAACCTGCAAATTTGGAATTAATGGCAGTTGATGAAGATAGAGCAAGTCAAGTACATAGTATGACATCTTCTCAAGCAGCAGCTTATGGTGATTTGATTTTAGAAGATACTAATAATCCAAATGTTAAATATCTTGTAAAAGAGATACCTATTTTAAATGGTAGTCAAATTGTTGATGCACATGTTTCATTTAGTCAACAAAATCAACCTGTGATTGGATTTACACTAAATTCAGCTGGTGCAAGAATTTTTGGAGATTTTACTGCAAAAAATGTAGGTAAAAGATTGGCTATTGTACTTGATGGAAAAGTTTATTCTGCTCCAAATATCAATGAAAGAATTGGTGGAGGAACAGGGCAAATTTCTGGTGGATTTACAGTTGCTGAAGCTGGAAATGTTGCAATTGCTTTAAAAAGTGGAGCACTTCCTGCAAGTGTAACATTACTAGAAAAAAGAAGTGTTGGACCATCTTTAGGAGCTGATTCAATAAAAGCTTCTATGTTAGCATTAGTTTCTGGTACAGTTTTGATTTTTCTATTTATGATAGCTTATTATAGAAGAGCAGGGCTTATTGCAAATGTTGCTTTAGTTGCAAATATTTTCATTATTATTGGAGTAATTGCTCTATTTGGTGCGACTTTAACACTTCCTGGAATGGCTGGAATTATTCTTACAATTGGTATGGCAATTGATGCAAATGTTATTATTAATGAAAGAATTAGAGAAGTTTTAAGGACAGGTGCAACAATACCAAAAGCTATTGAAGATGGATATTCTAATGCAATGAGGGCGATTGTTGATGCAAATATTACAACTTTATTAGTTGCTATGGTTTTATATGCTTATGGAACAGGACCAATTAAAGGTTTTGCTGTAACTATTGCTATTGGTATTTTAACTTCAATGTTAACATCAATTTTAGGAACACAAGGTATTTATCAAGCAATATTACCAAAAATTGTAAAAGATAAAGACCATAAAAAATGGTTTGGAGTTAAATAATGGAAATTTTTAATCAGAAAAAAATCTATGATTTTATGGGTAAAAAGTGGCCTTTCTTGATTTTCTCAACTATTTTGATGATTATTTCATTAGTATTAGTTTTTACAAGAGGTTTTAACTTTGGTATTGATTTTGTTGGTGGAACAATTGTTCAAGTAAAATATGATCAAACTGCACCTATTGAAAAAATAAGAGAAGTTTTAAAAGATACAAAATATGCAAGTGCAGTTGTAACAGAGTTTGGTTCAGCTGAAGAATTAACAATCAGAATTACGGGTACTAGTTCGGATTTAAGTCATGATATTAGTGATGAAATGAATAAAATTCTAGTTCCAACAGGAAATTTCGAGATTAGAAAAATTGATATGGTTGGTTCAAAAGTAGGTGCTGAACTTAGAGAAAAAGGTGTTACATCTTTAATTTTAGCTTTAGCAGCAATATTGATATATATTGGTTGGAGATTTGAGTGGAGATTTGCTATTGCATCTATTTTAGGTCTTATTCATGATATCATCATTACTTTAGGACTTTTAAGTTTATTTAAAGTAGATATTAACTTAGATATGATTGCTGCCCTTTTAACTCTAATTGGATACACGATAAATGATACAATTATTGTTAATGATAGAATTAGAGAACAAGTTCAAATAACAAAAGAAAAAGATTTAGATAAAATTATTAATGAATCAGTTAGTAGAACTTTATCAAGAACTATTTTAACGTCACTTTCAACTTTATTTGTTGTAACAACGATGCTTATTTTTGGTGGTGAAATTATTTATGCATTTTCATTTACTTTATTTGTGGGAATTATAATTGGAACATATTCATCTATTTATTTCGTTTCAAGTTTCCTAAAATTCTTTGGTTTCTCTGTTGATGATTATAGAAATAAAGAAGCAGAAAAAATAAAAAGAAAAAAAGATAAAGAAAAACTTCGTTCAATGTATGAACAAGGAACAATTTAACATATTAAAAAAGTATAAAGCATCCAAAGAGGAAAGTCTTTGAGTGCTTGAAACAAGGGTTAGAAATTTATGAAATCTAGTAAAGTATTAATAGGTATTACAGTTGTACTTTTAATTCTTTTGGCTACTATTATTTTTAAAATAATTGATAGCAATAAAAAAGTCGAAGAAGAAATAGTGGAGAATAAAGAAACACAACAAAGTTCTATAAAAGATAGAAGAAACGCTTTAAAAGAAGTCTTTAAATAGACTTTCTATACAGCAATAAAAAGAAAAAATATGCACCTAAAAAGCTTAATGGTGCATATACATAATTTTGAATTAAGTTTGTAGTTGATAAATAAGCAACAAAATTTAAAAGAAATATAAATATCATAATCTTTAGTAAGCCATCCAAATATTTTTCCAAAGAATCAATTTTTAGAATTTCTAATTTTGTTAAAACTACAACTAAAAAAAATAGATTAACTATTATTGAAAAAAAAGATAGTTCAAAGTTTTTATTTTCCATTATATTTAATGATTGTACAACTATTGAACCAATTATAACAGCTATTGAACCATATTTTGCAAGAAACTCTAAATCAAGAAATTTTTTTAAACAACATTTTGACTTTGGCCAAAGAATTCTTCTTTTCTCTTTCATAATTATTACTGTTGCCCATTATCTTTCATGTTGTTAAATATTGTTTCTAAATCTACATTACCTTCTTCTACTTTTTGCATTGTTTGTAATTCAAATACAACAACTTTTTTATCTTTTAAATTTCCAGATTTATTTGAGCCATAGCCACTTGAATATAATCTATTGCTAGGAATATTATATTTTAAAAGTTCTCTAATAACATTGTTTGCACGTGCAGTTGATAAATCTAAAGCATCTCTATATCGAGATTTATTAACTTCACTATCATCAGCATAACCTTTTACATTTATTTCTGTGTCACTTGGCATTGCAGAAATAAGTTGTGCTAATTTTTTTAGAAAATCTGCTGAATCATTACCTGTTAATTCCGCTTTTCCTGATTCAAATACTAAGTGAGCAGGAACACTCATAAAAGTTCCATCAGATAACTCTAATAAATTTCCTCCCTTTGCATTTTTATTTTCTAATTCATTTTGTTTAGAAAGAGGTGGAACAATAGGTTTTCTTCCTTCATCAGGTTCATTTGTAGGATCAGTTGTCATTGATTTTTCTGTTTCTTCTTGTTCTTTTATAGTATCAGAAGCTGCAAAATTATATATTTTCATAAATTCTTCTTTTAGTGCTCTTTGTTTCTCAACATTTACTGAAGCAAGTGCATAAAGTGCAATAAATAAAGCTAGTAATAAACTAAGAAAGTCTGCATAAGGAACTGCCCATTTTTCACCTGCTGGACATTCACATTTACATTTCTTTTTTGCCATGTATTAAACTTTTAATGGCATTGCTGTTACCATTTTTGTTAATTTTAGTTTCAATTCACCTGGTGCATCACCTCTAGCCATACCTTTTGCTGCAGCCAAAATTAATTGTTGTTCTTTTACTATAACGTGACCTTTTGCTTTCATTTTTAATCCCCAAGGACCTAAAAACATATATGAACCAGCAATCCCCGTAACAGTTGCTGTAAATGCTCCTGCAATTCCTGCTGCCATTTCTGCTGGATTATCTAATTTTTGTAAAGCTAAAATAAGTCCTAAAACGGCTCCAACAAGTCCCATTGTAGGACATGTTTCTCCAGCAAGCAACCAGTAATGAGATGCACTGTGATAATAGTGCTCTGTTTCTTCTATAACTGGTTCTAAAGATTCTTCAATTTGTTCTTCTTTTGAACCATCAATAACCATACTCAAAGCTTCTTTTAAAAATTCATGTTCTATTACTTGAACATCTTTTTCTAAAGCAAGAACACCTTGTTTCTTAACAGTAATTGCATATTCGACTAATTCATCAATTCTAGCTTCAAAATTTATAGGCAACTTTTTAAATATCATCTTAAATTCTTTAAAAGCTGCAGATATTGCATGTGACTCAGTCGCTGTTACAGCAGATAACATAGCTGTTGGAATAACAATAAGAAAAGATGAAAAATGAAGAACGTGAAGAGGATTTCCTCCCTCCATTAAGTCACCAATTGAAATAGAAGCAACCGCACCAATCATACCTATAAGTACTGATAAATCCATAAAATATCCTGATAATTTTTTGTATATTATATTATCTAATAATTATTAAAAATTTGCTGTAATATTATTAGTGATAAATGAAAAGCAATTTTTTAACATTTTTTAGTTATCATCTTAACTTTGATAAAAAATAAAAAAGGATAAAAATGGACTGGGGTAAGGTAATATATATTTTCTTTTCACTAATGTCTTTGACTACGACAGCAGGTTTTTTATATGAGCCAAATGCAATAGCTTTATTTATTGCGGCAAGTGTAAATGTGATTTCAACAATATTAAAACTAGGTGTTAAAAATTTACTTGCAGCTGAGTTATTAGCTAGTTCTTTAGTTGCAGATTTACACTTAATTCCATCATTCTTTGTACTTACTTTTACAAACAATTTACCTTTGGCTATATCATTAGCAATTGGAGCTATAGTAGCAAATATTTTTTCAATAGCTCTTGCTTTAATTGAAAGTGCAAAAAGTCAAGATAAGGAAGATTTTTAATGGAATATATTTCAAAAGATATTGAAAAAAAATGGCAAAATTTTTGGAGTGAGAATCAATCTTTTGAGCCAAGCAGTAGTAAAACAAAAGAGAAAAAATATATTTTAAGTATGTTTCCATATCCAAGTGGTAGAATCCATATGGGACATGTTAGAAACTATTGTATTGGTGATGCTTTTGCAAGACATTTTAGAAAATCAGATTTTAATGTTTTACACCCAATTGGTTGGGATAGTTTTGGAATGCCAGCAGAAAATGCAGCAATAAAACATAAACTTCATCCTAAAAAATGGACTTATGAAAATATTGATTATATGAGAGATGAATTAAAATCTTTAGGTTTATCTTTTTCAAAAAATAGAGAGTTTGCAACTAGTGATGAGCTTTATACAAAATGGGAACAAGAATTTATTATTAAAATGTATGAAGCAGGAATCATTTATAGAAAATCTGCAACTGTAAATTGGTGTCCTCATGATCAAACAGTTTTAGCAAATGAACAACTTGAAGAAGGATGTTGTTGGAGATGTGGAACTGAAGTTGTACAAAAAGAGATGCCAGGATATTATATTGGTATTACAAAATATGCACAAGAGTTACTTGATGATTTAGAAAAATTAAAAGAAGATTGGCCTTCTCAAGTTTTAACAATGCAAGAAAATTGGATTGGAAGAAGTGAAGGTTTAGAGTTTAAATTTGATTTATCAAAAGAATCAAAAGCAAAATTAGAAAGAGCTTTTACAAAATATTTTGTATTTACAACAAGACCTGATACAATTTATGGAGTTTCTTATTCTGCACTTGCTCCTGAACATCCAATAGTTAAATATATAGTTGAAAAAAATCTTTTACCTGAGAAAAAAATAAAAGCTATAAAAGCTATGCAAAAAATTCCAGAAAGAGATAGAGCAACTCAAGAAAAAGAAGGAATTGATTTAGAAATTGAAGTAATGCATCCATTAACAGGAAAAACTATTCCTGTTTGGGTTGCAAACTTTGTATTAAGTTCTTATGGTGGAGGTGCTGTTATGGCAGTTCCAGCACATGATCAAAGAGATTTTGAATTTGCAAAAAAATATGATTTACCAATAAAACAAGTTATTGTTGGACCAGATGGAATTATTGAAAATCAAACAGAAGCTTATACAGCAGAAGGAAGATTAATAGAGAGTGAAAATTTTACTGGAGTTACAAATACTGAAGCTAAAAAAGCAATAATTTATCATTTTGAACAAAATTCTTTTGGGATTAAAAAAGTAAATTATAAGTTAAGAGATTGGGGTGTTTCAAGACAAAGATATTGGGGAGCACCAATTCCATTTATTCATTGTGAAAAATGTGGTTTAGTTCCTGAAAAAATTGAAAATCTTCCAGTTGCATTACCTGAAGATGTTGAAATTACAGGAGAAGGAAATCCTTTAGATACTCATCCAACTTGGAAACATTGTACTTGTCCAAAATGTGGAGAAAAAGCTACTAGAGAAACTGATACTTTAGATACTTTTGTTCAATCATCTTGGTATTTTTTAAGATATGCAACTGATAATAAAAAATGGAATGAAGTTGGAATATCAAAAGAAGATAGTGATTATTGGATGGATGTTGATCAATATATTGGTGGAATTGAACATGCGATTTTACACCTTTTATATGCAAGATTTTTTACAAAAGTTTTAAGAGATTTAGGATATACAAATTCAAGTGAACCATTTAAAAAACTTCTTACTCAAGGAATGGTTTTAAAAGATGGTGCAAAAATGTCAAAATCAAAAGGAAATGTAGTTGATCCTGATTTGATTATTGACAAATATGGTGCAGATACTGCAAGATTATTTATTCTTTTTGCTGCTCCTCCAACAAAAGAGTTAGAGTGGAATGATAGTGCTGTTGAAGGTGCTTTTAGATTTATAAAAAAATTCTTTGAAAGAGCAGAAAATGTAAATCAAAATGGATTAGATAATTTTAAATCAATAGACCATTCAGCTTTAAGTAAAGAAGAAAAAGAAGCAAGAAAAAAAGTATATGAGGCATTATTAAAATCAAATGAAGTATTTACAAAAACTTATACTTTTAATACTTTAATAGCTTCTTGTATGGAAGCTTTAAATGCGCTTCAAACTCAAAAAAATGATAGTATTTGGGCAGAAGGTTATTATATTTTAACAAATATTTTAGAACCAATTATTCCTCATGCTTGTTGGGAATTATCAAAAAAACTGTTTGATTTGAAAAATTTTGATGGAAAAATTGAACTAAAAGAAGAAGTTTTTGCACTTGAATCAATAGTTTTAGCAGTAACAGTAAATGGTAAAAAAAGATGTGAGATTGAAGTTGCTCCAGATACTTCAAAAGATGAAATTTTAGTAAAAGCAAAAATTGCTTCTGCAAAATGGTTAGAAAATAGTGAAATTTTAAAAGAGATTGTTGTTCCAAATAAACTTGTGAACTTTGTAATAAAAGGATAGATATGTTTCATACAAAAAAAGTTTTATTAACTATTTTTTCTGTAAGTTTGGCTTTCTTATTTGTCGCTTGTGGATATAAACCATCAACTTATTATGCAAAAAAAGAGATGGCTGGAAATGTTTATGTAAAACTTGATGTTAGTTTAGAAGATCCTAAAAACTCTGTTTTAGTGAAAGATGCTGTTACAAAAATTTTGATTCAAAAACTTGATTCAAATATGGTAAATAATGAAAATGATGCTGATGTAATTATGAATTTGGGAATAAATTCTGTTAGAATGAGTGCATTACAGTATGATGCTAAAGGGTATAATAAACTATATAAAGCAGAAGTTTTCATAAAAGTTGATTATTATAGAAAAGAAAATGGAATAAAAAAATCATTTACAGTTGACGGAGAATATGACTTTGCTGTTGACATAGGTGGAACAATCACTGATGCAAATAGATATGATGCTATTACTAAAGCTTCTGACCAAGCTGTAAGTGAAATCGTATCAAGAATTGCAGTACAATCTTTTAAATAGATATGAAACTTGATTTAAAAAAAGTAAATTTAGAAGAGTTTTTAAAATATAAAACTCTTTATTATGACAAGATAGATTTTACGATAGTAAGGTCTTCTTGGAATAAACTTTCAACGAAAATAAAACTTCCTTTTGTAATTCATATTGTTGGAACAAATGGAAAAGGAAGTACTGGACGATTTTTAGCTCATTATTTACACAAAAAATATTTCAAAGTTTTACACTATAGTTCTCCTCATATTTTAAAATTCAATGAAAGAATTTGGATAAATGGAAATGATGTTAGTGATGAAAATTTGGAAATTGCTCACAAATTTTTACAAGAGTTATTTGAAATAGAACTTTTAGAAAAATTAACATATTTTGAATATACAACACTATTGGCTTTTTATTTATCAAAAGATTTTGATTATTTAGTTTTAGAAGCTGGACTTGGTGGAGAATTTGATGCTACAAATGTTGTAGAAAATAATCTTTCACTAATTACAACTATTGGACTTGACCATCAAAGCTTTTTAGGGAATACAGTTGAAGAAATAGCCTCAACTAAAATGCGTTCAGCTGATAACAAAATGCTTATTGGTTATCAAGTTTTTCCTGAAGTTTTAGAAACAGCATATAAAGTAAAAGAGCAAATAAAAGAACAAAGAAACAAAGATATAAAAATCATTGAAGTTAAAGAGTTTGATAAATATGAATTAAATCCTAAATTTGCAACTTTTCTAAAAAGAAATCTGCATTTAGTAATCGCTTGTTTAAATGAATTGAAAATTGAACTTGATTTAAAACTTTTTGATGATACACCACTTTTTGGAAGATGCCAAAAAGTTTTAAAAAATGTAACTGTTGATGTTGGACATAATCCACTTGCTGCATTAGTTTTAGCAAATGAGTTTAAAAATAAAAAAGTAAATCTTATTTATAACTCTTACAAAGATAAAGATTATGAAACTGTTTTAAAAATATTAAAACCTATAATTAAAACAATTACAATAATAGAACTTGAAGATAAAAGAATAGTAGAAAAAGAAGAGTTAGAAAAACTAATAAAACAATTAGAATTAGCAAATAATAAGACAATAAAAATAGAAAAAAATGAAGAGTATTTAGTATTTGGTTCATTTTTAGTTGTTGAAAAATTTTTAACTTTGATTGGTTATGATGCAAACTCTTGAAAAAAGATTAGAAGAACTATATATTCAAAAAACTAAAATTGAAGAAGAGATAGCTTTTCTAACAAATCAGATAAAAGAAAAAGCTACTTCAAATCAAAAAAAGAGTTTTTCTAAAAATGAAAAGATTGAACTTTTTAAATCATTATTTGTTGCAAGATTTGATATTTATGCAAAAAAATGGGTTAGTCGTGATGGTTCAAAACAAGGATTCTTTCCTGTAACAAAGACTTTTCAAGGGGAAGATTATACTCCTTTAACAAATTATGAAATAGAAGAGCATTTAAGAGGAAATCTTTTTTTAGCAAGTTATTGTATAAATCAAAAAAATATGTCTAAATTTGTAGTTTTCGAAATAGCTGATGAAGATAAATTTAAACTACAAATCGCTCTAAACTCTTTAAATATAAAAGCATATTATGAACTTAGCTCTTATAATTCACTTTTTGTTTGGGTATTTTTTGAAGAAGAAATCTCTTCAAAAATAGCTTTTAATTTTGCTTTATATCTTTTGAAAAAAGCAAATATTAGTGCAAAAACTTATCCAAATAAAGAGTTTGCTACAAAAGAAAATTTGGGAAATTGTATAGAACTGCCACTTCATTTAAAACATAGAGATAAAAATAGAACAGTTTTTATTGATATGAATACAAATAAAATTTATGAAGACCAATGGAGTGTTTTAGCAAATGTTTCAAAGGTTTCAAAACAAACAATTTCTAATTTTGCTGACGTTCCAAACTCAACAAATATACAAAAAGATTTAAAAAAGATTGAATTTCCACTTGAAAAAATCGAAATTATTTTAGAAGATTATATCTATATTCCAACTTTAAATTTATCAAAATCACTAATAAGTAAATTAAAATCATTTGCAACTTTTGAAAATCCTCAAATAAAAGTTTTATTAAGTTTGCGAAAACCACTTTTTAATACTCCAAAATATATTAGGTCTTTTGAAGAGAATGAAAATTTTTTGATGCTTCCAAGAGGATTAAAAGAGACTTTAATAGATTTTTTTAATGTTAATGCAGTTTCATACTCTTTTGTTGATAAAAGAGTTTTAAATAAAATCCAGACTAAAACAGTAACTTTTAACTTACGCCCAGAACAAAATGAAGCAATAAAAGAGATTAAAAAATCTGATTACTCTATTTGTGTTGCACCTCCTGGATTTGGAAAAACTCTGCTTGGAGCAAAAATATTTGAAATAAGAGCTTGTACAACATTAATCGTTGTAAATAAAAATATGCTTTTAAATCAGTGGATTGAAAGATTTGTGGATTATTTTGGATACAACAAAAAAGATATTGGATATTTAGGAAAAGGATTTAATAAATTAAATGGTCAAATTGATGTTGCAACTATGCAAAGTTTGAAAAATGACCCAAAAATTATAGAAAACTACTCTTTTGTAATAGTTGATGAGTGCCATCATATTCCTGCACTTACTTTTGAACAAATTATAAAAAGTTTTAAAGGTAAATACATTTTAGGACTTAGTGCAACTCCAAATAGAAAAGATGAACTTCAACCAATTTTATTTCAACAGTTAGGTGAAATATCTTATGAGTATAAAAAGAAAAAAACACATACAAATAAACTACAAATAATCAGAACGCAATTTGTAAGTAATGCAGATAACTATGCAACTATTATAAATGAACTTTGTATTGATGAAGATAGAAATAATTTAATAGTTGACATAATAAAGAAAAATATAGATAGAAAGATTTTACTTTTAACAGACAGAATAGAACATATAAATGTTTTAGAAAATTTGTTGCAAAAAGAGAATATTGATTATATAAGTGTTCATGGAAGTTTAAATAAAAAAGAGCAAGTTGAAAATATGAATTTAGTAAAAACTAAATCCCTTATTCTTGCAACAACTTCTTATTTTGGTGAGGGAATAGATTTTCCACACTTAAATACTATTCTTTTTGCAACACCAATCTCTTATTATGGAAGATTGATTCAATATTTAGGAAGAATTGGAAGAGGAAATCAAGAGTGTTTGGCAATTGATTTTCTTGATTCAAAAAATGCGATGTTAAACTCTGCTTACAAAAAAAGGCTTGAAGGTTACAAACAAATGCATTATAGATAATCACATATATCTTTGTTTCATGCTATCTTTGATTTTATCAATTTCTACTAAAATAAAACTATCAATACAGTCACCAAAATTTTTATCAATATTAAAATCTAAAAATTTTACACCATCATCAAGTGTTAGTTCACTATATTGTTTGTATAAAGTTGGAACATTTACACCAATATTTGATAAAGCAATTTTTAGAGATTTAAAATCTCGTTTTTTATCTTCAAGAGTAAAAAACTCTTTTATATCATGGATATGACTTGAATAAGAAAATGGAGTTCTAGCTTCAACCAAGTTTTTTTCACTTGAATAATAGTAGTTATAATAAAAAACCAACATATCTTTTGCAATTGCTGGAAAAGCACCACTAATTGAAACTGGACCAAACATATATTTTATATTTGGATTTGCTTTTACATAAGCTCCAATTCCATACCAAAGATAATCTAAGGCTCTTGTTCCCCAATATTTTGGTTGTACAAAACTTCGTCCAAGTTCAATAGAGTTTTGTAAATAGAACATAAATTCATCATTAAATTGAAATAAAGTATTAGAATAAAACCCTTTCGTTCCAAACTCTTTAAATATCATATCAGACTTTCCTATTCTATAAGCTCCTACAATTTCCAACTCATTTTTATCGTATAAAATTATATGTTGATAATAAACATCGTATTTATCAATATCTCTTTTTTTATTTACACCTTCTCCAACTTTTCTAAAAGATATCTCTCTTAATCTTCCAAGCTCTTTTAATACAATAGAATCTTCTACATAATCATATAAATATATTTTTTTCCCATCATTTGTTTGTCCTAAAAGTGGAGACTTTTTTAGTTCATTGTATAAATCAATTTTGCTAACTGGATGTGCTATTGCACTTTGTGTTTCAAAAAATGATTTTTTTCCTTTTTTTAGTGCATAAAGATGTTTTTTATATAAATTTACTAAAAAATCT
The DNA here is from genome assembly GCF_003063295.1 of Arcobacter lacus. NCBI lineage: Bacteria > Pseudomonadati > Campylobacterota > Epsilonproteobacteria > Campylobacterales > Arcobacteraceae > Arcobacter > Arcobacter lacus. Next base: position 314,699 of record NZ_MUXF01000001.1, on the reverse strand, counting down.
TTATTTAAACCTTTTGGAGTTATGTTTTCACTTGGGATTATTTGTCCAATTTTTATATTTATATTTTTTGATTTTTTATTAAACATCTCATTTGATAATAAAAGTGTTGAAAAAGTTTTGTTTATAAGTGAAATAGTATAAAAAGTTTTAGAGTTTTTTGCATCTAAAAATATTGGTAAAATCGCAGAATTGCTATTTTTTGCAAAATTTAAAAAACCTTTATTCCAAGCTGGATCTTTTACACCTTTTGGTGTTGCACGACTTACTTCTCCTGCTGGAAAAATGATGATAGCTTCTTCATTTTTTAAAGCTTCATATATCTTTTTTATACTCTCTTTTGATTGTCTATCTTTGAAATTATCAAGTGGAATCATAAGAGAGTGTAAAGCTTCAAATCCAACTAAAAAGTCATTTGCCAAAATCTTTACATCTTTTCTTATTTGACCAACAAGTTTTAATAAACATAAAGCATCAAGTCCACCTAATGGATGATTTGCAATTATTATAACTTTTCCTGTTGATGGAATATTTTGTAAATCATTACTAGAAACTGTGTAATCAAAATCAAAATAGTCTAAAACAGCATCTACAAAATCAAAACCTTTTAAATGAGAGTTTTGTGATAAAAACTGATTTATAGAATCTTCATGAACTATTTTTTTTGCTATTTTTAATAACGATTTTTTAAGAACATTTTCTTTCTCTTTTATTTTTGGAAACTTTTTTTCTATCTCTTTTTGTATATCAATCATTTATATCTCCTAAATTAGAGAATTTTAAGAAATTAAAGTTACAAAGTAGTTACAAGAAAACAAAAAAACTTTTTAAAAAAAATATGATAAAATCTTATTTTTATAGGGAGATATTATGAATAAGGGTGATATTACAAACTTAATAGCTGTTTTAGTTATGGCTTATGGTTATTCAAATGGGAATAATCTTGTTTTTATGGTTGGACTTTTTGCTTTAAGTGGCGCAGTTACAAATTCACTTGCTATTTATATGTTATTTGAAAAAATCCCTTTTTTATACGGAAGTGGTGTAATAGAGAGCAAATTCACAGCTTTTAAAATATCTATTCATGATTTGATAATGAATCAATTTTTTACAAAAGAGAACTTAGCAAAATTTTTTGAAGAGGAAGTTCAAAATAGTAAAAATAGTATTGATTTTGAAAAAATATTAAATCAAGTTGATTTTACTCCAGCATTTTACTCTTTAAAAGAATCTGTTGTTGAATCTCCTTTTGGTGGAATGTTAGCTATGTTTGGAGGTGCTAGCGCTCTTGAACCGCTAAAAGAACCTTTTATAAATAAACTACAAATTTCAATGATAGAGATATCAAATTCACCATCATTTTTAACTATTGTAAATGAAGTAATAAAATCAAAAAACTTCAATGATGAAATATATGAAAAAATTAGCAAAATTGTAAATACAAGACTAGAAGAGTTAACTCCTAAAATGGTAAAAGAGATAGTTCAAAATATGATAAAAGAACATTTAAGTTGGCTTGTACTTTGGGGTGCAGTTTTTGGTGGATTGTTCGGACTTATTGGTATGTTAATATCGTAATAGATTTAAAAAATCTGTTACGAATAAAACTCAAAAGAGGTTTGTTTTTGTTGAATCTCTTCTTTTTTCTCTTTTTGAATATCTTTTATATCTTCCATATGAGTAGTTTTTCTCAAAAAGTCTAAATCTTTTTTTAAAGATATTATTTCTTTTTCTAAGCTTTTTCTTTCTTCTATTAGAAGTAATTTTTCAGCATTTAAAGTATTTTTTTCATTTTTTAAATGGTTTCTTTCTTCTCTTAATTCAGTTTTTTCTTTCTCTATTATTTCTATCATAGATTTTAAATTTGTGATTTCTAAGTTTAAAAGATCATCTCTTTTTTGTAAAATTGCAACTTCTTTTTTCAGTGCATCAGACTCTTTCATAGCAATTTTACTTAGTAGTTCATAATTCATAAAAAATCCCTCTAAAAAAATTAGTAAAATATTATATTATAAAAATAGCAATAATATAGTAATAAATGGATAAAAGTTTATATATGTTAGAATTTGCGAAAAATTTTTAGGCAATATTTATGAATGGAATCGAAGTTTTAATTTTATTAGATGTAGTTGAGTTAGAAGATAAAGAAAAATTTGAAAAACACTTAAAAAAAGAGGGTTTTAAAAATGTAGAAGGAGAAGAGTTTGTTTATACAGGACACTCGACAACAACTACTTTTTCAACAAAAGCTTATATTTTAGAAGTATTTAAAAAAGGTCTTCAAAAAACAAATTTTAAAAGTGCAAATTTGATTTTTTTATTAAATGAAACACCATACCCAGCATATTATTATGATAAAAATACAAATGAATTTGAGTTAGTAGAAGTAGAAAAATAGTGAAAAATATTTATGAATTTTTAAAAAATTTAAAAGATGAAAAAAGATTAAAAGAGTGTCAGCTTTTAATCGTAAATGATGACAGACAAGCTCAAATAGCTTCTGATATAGTTTCTTACTTAGGATTTAAACCTTTTTTATTAGCTGATTTTAGAGCAAATTTTGGAGATGACTTACTTTCCTTTAGTGAAGAACTACATGAAATAACTAAAACTTTAGGTGATTTTTATTCATACAAAAAACAAGATAAAATCCTAATCTCTCCAATAAGAACAATCTCTTATCCTCTTCCAAAAGAAAAATGTTTTGAAAGTTTTACTATAAATTTTGCAGATAGATTAAATCTTGAAGAGTTAAAAAGTAAACTATACAATTGGGGATACTATTTTGTAGATATTGTTACAAGTGAAGGTGAAGTTTCACTTCGTGGTGATATTTTAGATATTTGTCCTTTAGGAAGTGATTTTGGATATAGAGTAAGTTTGTTTGATGATGAGGTTGAAAGTATCAGAAAGTTTGATATTGAAGACCAAAAATCTTCAAAAGAAGAGATTGAAAGCTTTTCTATAAATCCAGCTTTTCTTGCTCTTGATGAAGCAACTTTTGAAGAGATAAATGAACAAATTCAAACTGTTTCAAGTGATGCTTTTATCAAAGATATTCACTCTTTAGGATTTTGGTATTTAGGAGAACTTGGAGAGTATTTACCTCAAAAAATGAGTTCATTTATCACTCAAGATGCTTTAGATGAGCTTGAAGAAGTTTATGTTTTTGAAGAAAAAAGAGTAAATAAAGATAAGTTTTTACTTACACCTCAGATTTACAATAGCAAAAATTATCAAGAGATAAATCCAGCAAATGTAAAAGAGTTTATCTCTTTTCATAATGATAAAAAAATCACAATAATTAGTGGAAGTGAAGCAAAAGTAAAAGGTTATGATTTAGATTTAAGTGATAAAAATATTAATTATGTTTTTGAAAACTATATTTTAAATTTAGTTTCAGATGACGAAGTAATAATCTCTTTAAATAAAGAAGTAAAAAAACGAAGAAAGAAAAAAGTAAAACTTGTTCTTGATGAGTTACAATATAATGATTTTGTGGTACATGAAAAATATGGAATTGGTCAATATAAAGGAATTGAACCAGTTACTGTAATGGGTGCAAAAAGAGATTTTGTAATTATTCAATATCAAGGAGAAGATAAACTTTTAGTTCCTGTTGAAAATCTTGATTTAATAGATAGATATGTTGCTGATGGAAGTTCTTATGCTGTTGTTGATAAGCTTGGAAAAGGAAGTTTTGCAAAACTAAAAGAGAAAGTAAAAGATAAACTTTTTGCTATTGCAAATGATATTATCAAACTAGCAGCTGCAAGGGAACTTGTAAATGGTATTAAAATCAATACAGATAAAAAAGTTCTTGAAGATTTCCAAAAAAGTGCAGGTTTTGAATATACAAAAGACCAAAAAAGAAGTATCAAAGAGATTTTTGATGATTTAAGTAGCGGTCGAGTTATGGATAGACTTCTTTCAGGTGATGTTGGTTTTGGAAAAACAGAAGTTGCTATGAATGCTTTATTGGCAGTTATTTTAGACGGTTATCAAACTATATTTGTATGTCCGACAACACTTTTGGCAACTCAACACTATCATAGTATTCAAAAAAGACTTGAAAGTTTTGGAATAAGAGTTGCTAAGCTTGATGGAAAAACAACAGCCAAAGAAAAAACAAGTATCAAAAAAGGTTTAGAAAATGGTGATATAAAACTTGTTATTGGAACACACTCTTTACTTGATATAAAAACTTCTAATTTAGCTTTAGTTATCATCGATGAAGAGCATAAATTTGGAGTAAAACAAAAAGAGAAATTAAAACAATTAAGAGAAGATGTACATATTTTTTCTATGAGTGCAACTCCAATTCCAAGAACTTTAAACTTAGCTTTATCAAAACTAAAAGGTATGAGTTCACTTCTTACGCCTCCTAGTGAAAGATTGGGAGTGAGAACTTATGTAAAAGAGTACAGCGAAAAACTAATCAAAGAGATAATTTTAAGAGAAAAAAGAAGAGGTGGACAACTATTTTATGTTCACAACAACATAGCATCAATTGAAGCAAAGAAAAAAGATATAGAAGCTATTGTTCCAAATATCAAAATAGATATTATTCACTCTCAAATAAAACCAGAACAGGCTGAAAAAATCATAGAAGCCTTTGAAAACAAAGAGTTTGATATTTTACTTGCAACTTCTATTGTTGAATCAGGAATTCACTTACCAAATGCAAACTCTATTATAATTGATGGTGCAGATAGATTTGGAATTGCTGATTTACATCAACTTCGAGGTCGAGTTGGACGAAGTAATAAAGAGGGATATTGTTATTATGTAGTTGAAGATAAAAAATCAATTACAGATGATGCTGTAAAAAGACTTGTTGCTTTAGAGTCAAACTCATATTTAGGAAGTGGAACTGCTTTAGCTCATCAAGATTTAGAAATCAGAGGTGGTGGAAATATCATAGGTGAAGCACAAAGTGGACATATCAAACAAATAGGTTATGGTTTATATCTTAAAATGTTGGAAGATACTCTTGCAACTTTAAGTGGTGATGAAAAAAGTGAAAAGAAAACAGTTGATATAAAACTAGCTATTTCAGCATATATAAGTGATGAATACATTAGTGAAGATAGAGTTAGACTTGAACTTTATAGAAGATTAAGTAAAGCAAGTGATATTCAAGAAGTTTATAGTATCGAAGAAGAGATGGAAGATAGATTTGGAAAGCCTGATATTGTTACAAAACAGTTTATTGAGTTGATTATCATAAAAATTTTAGCTTTAAAACTTGGAATTCAAACTATTAGTTCTTATGAGATGAATATTACATTTACAAAAGCTGATGATACAAAAGAGAGTATAAAATCACCATCAAAAGATGATGATGATATTATAAATACAACTTTAAGATATTTGAGAAAATAAAAGAAGAAACGATGAACTTGCAATTTAAAGAATTACAAAAAGAAGATATAAAAGAAGTTATTCTTTTGATAAATGAAGCTTATCGAGGAGAAAAAAAAGATAAAGTTTGGACAACTGAATCTCATATATTAGATGGAATTAGAGTAAATGAAGATATGATGAAAAAGATTTTAGAAGAAAAAAATACTAAAACTTATATTGCAAAAGTTGATAATAAAATAGTTGGAACTATTCAATCCAAACTTGATGGTGAAAGTATTCATATTGGACTTTTTGCTGTTGATACAAAATCACAAGCAAGTGGAATAGGAAAAAAACTTTTAGAATTTGCAGAAAATAGTTCATCAAAACTTTGGCAGAAATCTACTTTTATAATGGAAGTAATTTCTTCTAGAACTGAACTTATCAACTATTACATAAGAAGAGGATACCAAAATACAAATAGTTTTATAGAGTTTCCAAAATCAGAATATTGGACACCAAATACAAATGAAGAACTTAAACTTTTAGTATTGAAAAAAACTATTTAAACTTCAATCTCACAAACAACTTGAGCATGATCACTTTGTTTTAAACTTCCATTGTGATTTTTTTGTAAATGTTTATCAAAAACTTCATAAGAACTGATTTTTTGAAGTTCTTTTGATACAAAAATATAATCCAAAATATTTCCTTTTCCAGCAAAATAGCTTGTAGGAGTTCTTTTTATTCCTTTAAATTCTGGATGAGGATTATAAATCTTTGGTTTATGTAAATAGTAAGCATCAAAGAGTAAATAGTCATCTTTTTTTAAATTTTTATTATAAAATCGTTTATTTGTAAGAGCATCAATTGTTATAGAAAACTCTTTGTCATTTAAGTCGCACATTAAAATCGTAGGAGTTTTATTTGATTTTATATCATAAAAAAGTATTTTAGCTTCATTAATTCTTTGTTTTAAAGATAAAGAATAGTTATCTTTTAAAGCAACTTCAACTTTTTTTAGTTTATCTTCTAAAGTATCATTTTTTGTAAAAATATATTCAAATTCATTTTCTCTGTTTGATTTTAGATGTGTTATATAAACTGTTATATTTTTTTCATTTGGTAGAGAAATTATGGCTTTTATTGGAATTCTTGCAAACTTAAAACTTTTTGTATCTATTTTTTCTATATTTACTATTGGAAATTTTGAAGCAATTGCAACTGTTGTAGTTATATAAATTTTTTCATTTTTTTTATCAACTTTTGCAAAATCCACAACTTCAAAGTACTTAAATCCAAGTTCTAAACATAAATTTTTTAGTTCATCATTAGAAAAAACTTCTTGAAATCCTACAATATCACAATTCATAAGATTTAGTTGATTTTTACACCAAGCTATCTTTTCATTCCATTCGTCAAGTGTGAATTTTTCTTTTTTTGTATAAAAAGAGAATGGTGGAGAGCAAAATTGAAAAAGGTTAAATGTTCCGACTCTTATTTTCATTCTGATATGTTAGCCAAAGATTGTTAAGTTTTGATTAATATAAAATTTAAAAATGATTAAAAGCACAATGTAATAATTTCATACTTTAAAAAAGGAGTAGAAAATGAAAAAAATAGTTTCAAGTTTAGTTATAACAGGTTTAGTTGCAGGAGCACTTTTTGCTGCAAATGGTGAAATGAAAAAAGATGATAAAAGATTTGATGGACCAAATTGTATGCATCAAAAAGGTGATTTTAAAGGTAAAGAAAATAGAGGTGGAAATGATATTTTTGGATTAATTCATGAATTAAATTTAACTACTAAACAAAAAGAAGATATCAAAAAAATTATGGATGAAAGTAGAAATACTGAAAAAAATCCACTAGATGCATTTACAAAAGATGGATTTGATAAAGCAAAATTTATTCAAATTGAGAATGAAAAAAGAGATTCTATGCTAAAATCAAGAGCTGAAGTTATCGAAAAAACTTATGCAGTTTTAGATAGTAAACAAAAAGAGCAACTAAAAGTACTAATTGATTTAAAAAAAGAAAAAATAAATAAAAAATAAGGCTTTTTTGAAGCCTTTTAGAATTTGTTTACTTTAGATATTTTTATAAACACCATTCAAAGTAAATTGAAAAGGATAAATTTTGATAAAAATTGCAATGATAGAAGATGATTTAGAGTTAGCAGAAGTTCTATGTCAATATTTAAAGCAATTTAACATTGAAGTTACAAATTACGAAGAGCCATATTTGGCTCTTTCTGCTTTAAAAGTAAACAAATATGATTTAATAATTTTAGATTTAACACTACCTGGAATGGATGGATTAGATGTTTGTAAAGAGATAGTTAAAAGTTTTAATATCCCTATTATTATTTCAAGTGCAAGAAGTGATATTGCAGATAAAGTAACAGCACTTAAACTTGGAGCTGATGATTATTTGCCAAAACCTTATGATCCAAGAGAACTTGAAGTGCGAATTAAAACAATTTTACGAAGATTTAATAACTCTCAAAGTAGTGAAGAAGATACAAAAGGTAAAATTTTTAGATTAAATGAAGAAAAAAAAGAGATAACAAAAGATGGTAAGTTTATAAAACTGACTGCTGCTGAATTTGAAGTTTTATCTTTATTGATAAAAAGAGAAGGTTTTGTAATAAGTAGAGAAGATATATTTGAAAATTCTGATCTTTTAAATCAAGATTATGAAAGTTCAGGTTCTTTAGCTGTTATTATAAATAGAATTAGACATAAAATAGAAGATAATTCAAAAGAATCAAAATATTTACATACAATTAGAGGAATGGGATATAAATTTATACAATGATAAATAGACAATCAATTTTTTTTACTATTCTAATAAGTTTTATTATTTCTATTTTATTGGTAATCATTAGTTTTATAATTATTTTAGCAAATAGTTATAAAGCACAAGAAGAACAAATCTATGATAGATATATACCTATTTCAAAAATGATAAATAGAATTGAGTTTGATTTTAATGAAGAGATTATAAAAAATTTTGAAGAGATGAATTATAAACTATATGTTGACGAAAAGCAAATAAATAAAATTATCAATGACAAAAAAATGGAAGTTTATTCAGAAAGAATTCACCCTAAACATGGAGATATTTTTAGAATTTTAAAAAACAATACTGACTACTATTTATATATGAAAGTTAAAGATAATGAAGTTTTAGTGAAAGATGAAAATGGATTTAATAGTAATAGACAAATATATATCATTTTAGTTTTTTCTATTTTACTTATTACAATTACAATTTTATATTTGATGTCTTTAAAAAAGTTGATACCTTTAAAAATTTTAAAAGATAAAGTGAAAAGTTTAGGTGATGAAAATTTTGATTTTGAATATAAAAATATTGAAGCAAAAGATGAAGTTTCTCAACTTGCTATGGAGTTTAAAAAAACGAGTTCAAAATTGAAAAATCTAAAAGAAGCTAGAAATGTTTTTATTAGAAATATTATGCATGAACTAAAAACTCCTATTACAAAAGGTAAATTCTTAACTCAATTAGAACAAAATGAAGAAAATAATGAAAAATTAAAATCAGTATTTGATAGATTAGAATCTCTCATAAATGAGTTTGCAACAATAGAAGAACTTATCTCTTCGACAAAAAATATAGAAAAAAAAGTTTATTTTTTAGATGATATTATAGATAATGCAAAAGATATTTTGATGATAGAAGATGAAAGAGTTATTCAAAATTATGAAAATAAAAAAATAGAAGTAAATTTTAAACTTTTTTCTATTGCAATGAAAAATTTAATAGACAATGCAGTTAAATACTCCCCAAATAGAGAAGTAGTAATTAAAGTAGAAAATGAGAATATAATTTTTGAGAATAGTGGAAAAAAATTAGAGGCTCCTTTTGAAAAATATTTTGAACCATTTTTTTCAAGTGAAGATAAATCAAAAAACTCTTTTGGTTTAGGTTTATATATTGTTTACAATATTTTTAAAGCAAACGGTTATATTTTGGATTATGAATATATTGATGGTTTGAATAGATTTATTTGTAAAAAAGGATAAAAGATTTACGATATAGCAATTATTGGAGCAGGAGCTAGTGGTTTAATGCTAGCTTCTAAATTAGATAAAAAAAAATATAAAAATATATGTTTGATTGAAAGTTCGAAAACTCTAGCACCAAAAGTCAAAGTTTCAGGTGGTGCAAAATGCAATATCACAAATGAATTTGTAACTTATAAAAATTATTTAGGTGATGAAAATTTTATAAAAGCTATTTTAGAAAGATTTTCAAAAGATGATTTATTGTCTTTTTTAAATAAAAATCAAGTTTTCCCAAAAGTTAATCCAAAAATTGTAAAAGGAACATATTTTTGTAACTCTAGCCAAGATGTTATTGATATGTTTTCAAAACTTACAACTCATGTAAAAAAGTATCTTGAAACAAGAGTTTTAGATGTAAGTTTTGATGAGTTTTATAAAATAAAAACTGATTCAAAAATTATTGAAGCAAAAAAACTTGTAGTTGCAAGTGGAGGACTGTCTTTTCCACTTTTAGGTGCAAGTTCAATTGCTTTTGATATTGCGCAAAAATTTGGACACACAATTAAAAAATTAGAACCTGCACTTGTAGGATTTACTGTACAAAAAGAACAATTTTGGTTTAAAAATTTATCAGGAGTTTCACTCCCTGCAAAAGCTTTTGTAGAAGATAAAACTTTTGAAGGTTCGCTTTTATTTGCACATAAAGGATGTTCTGGTCCACTTATTTTAACTACATCTTTGTATTGGAAAAAAGGAAAAATTGTACTTGATTTTTTACCAAATAAAAAAATTGAAAAGTTTTTAACTGGAAATAAAAATATCTCATCATCTTTTCCCTTAGCCAAAAGATTTATTCAAGAATTTTTAGTCTCACAGAACTTAGAAGATAAAGCAATTTCAAAATTAACACAAGATGAGATAGAAAAATTAAAATTATTAAAAAATTATGAATTCTCACCAGCAGGAAATTTTGGTTTTACAAAAGCAGAAGTTACAAAAGGTGGAATTAATACAGATGAGATAAATCATCTTTCTTTTGAGAGTTTAAAACAAAAAAATCTCTTTTTTATAGGAGAATGTTTAGATATAACAGGAGAACTCGGTGGCTTTAATTTTCAAATAGTATTTAGTCAAGCACATAGTTGTTCTTTGTACCTAAATAATATATAAGATTATCTTAGTTATCATATATTATTAAATGATATCAATAGAGGGTATTTTATGTTTTTTGGAAATAAAAATTTAGAAGAAAAAGTTGCTTATTTAGACAAAGAAATTGAAGATTTAAAAAATCAATTACTACAAAAAGATAAACAAATTGAAGAGATTGAAAAAAATTACTCTTTTAAACTTGAGAGTGCTTTAGAAAAAAATTCAAAAGATGTAGAATTATACAAACAAATAGCATCTTTTTCTCAAGAAGAAGGTTTAGTTGTTTTTGATGAAAAAAATGAATTATTTTTTGCAAATAATTTATCAAAATCAAATATAAAAGATTTTTCTATTGTGTTAGATGCTGTTTTAAATGAAAAACCTAGTTTAGTTTTAGAAGATTGTGAAGCACACATAGAAGTAAAAAGTTATGAAAATAAAAAAATAGTTTCACTTAAAAAAACTTCAATTCACGATAACAAAGACGGTGGTTTATTATCAAGACACAATATAAATATGACAAAATCTTTAAATGGTACACAACAAACATATTTAACTTTATTAGATGAATTACAAGATATGTCTAAAGAGTCTAAAGAAACAGCAAATGGCTCAACTCAAGGATTAAATTTAATTAATGAGATAGTTTATGATACAGACAATTTACACAAAGAAATAGAGCTTGAAAATGAAGTTGTAGTCTCTTTAGTTTCAAAAAGTAAAGATATTGCGCAAGTAATAAATATAATTCAAGAAATAGCATTCCAAACAAATATTTTATCTTTAAATGCAGCTGTTGAAGCTGCAACTGCTGGTGAAGCTGGAAAAGGATTCTCTGTTGTTGCTCAAGAGGTAAGAAACTTAGCAACAAGAAGTGCAGATGCTGCAAAACAGATAAAAGATGTTGTAAATCTGATTCAAAGTGAAACAGAAAAAATTAAACAAAGTTCAGAAACAGTATCAAGTGTAGTAAATGAAACTAAATCAAGAATTGGTGTTTTAAGTAAATTGATGAATACTTTCCAAAAAAATTCTAATAGAGGAGTTTATGAAGTTGAAAGTATTTCAAATAGAATTTTTATAAATCTTGCAAAACTTGACCATGTTATTTATAAAAATAATCTTTACCAATTGATTTTTGGAGGAGAACATAACTTTAAACCAGTAGATCATCATAATTGTAGATTAGGGAAATGGTATGATACAGGTTTAGGAAGAGAGCAATTTAGTGTTGTTCCATCTTATAAAGCTTTAGAAAAATATCACCATACTGTACATCATGAAGCAAACTTATTGGCAAATGAGTGTTCAGGAAATAAAGTTTCTTGTTCAAAACAATTAATAGAAGATAAAATTGAGTTAGTAGAAAAAGCAAGTGAACAAGTATTTATATACTTAGATAAGATTTTAGATGAAAAAAGTGATTTAATTATGAAAGAAGCAGCTAAAACATTATTCGAAGGAGAAAAAACAAATGGATAAAAAATATTCAATAGCTATCATCGATGATGAAGTAGAAATTTTAAATCTTCTAAGTAGATTTTTAAGTAGAAATCCAAAATTCTCAGTAGCAAGTTATGCAAATCCTCTTGCTGCATTGGAATCTTTGAATATCAATAATTATGATATTATCTTATTAGATATTATGATGCCACAAATGAACGGATTAGAAGTTCTTGAAAAAATAAAAGAAAAAAATGAAAATCAAAAAGTTATTATGATGACAGCATATTCAACTTTAGATAAGGTTCTAAAGTCTCATAAAGAGGGTGCTACGAATTATGTTATGAAACCTTTTGATTCTTTACAACATTTAGAAAAAAAGATAATAGATATTTTAGAGAAACACTAAATGAATGACAAAAACCTATTTTTTAGGTATTTTTTCTATTTTTTAATCTCTTTTTTTTTAATAATTCTATTTTTAGATTTTTTTAAAGAAAAAGAGTTTGAAACTTCTTTGAAAAATTATAAACAAAATACATATAAAGAGTATTTGAACTATTACAATACTTATATGAACAATTCTGAACTAATTTATTTTAATGAATTCATAAAAAACAAAAAAACTATAAAAATATTAAAAAGTAATTTAGATTTGGCTTCACTGAAAAAAGAGTTTTATGAAGAACTTGAACTCAGTTTATCTTTTTATTCAATTTTAGATTTAGATGAATTAAGTATTTATAATCCTAAAGAAGAGTTGATTTTTAGTTTAAAAGATAATTTAAAAGATAACTTTACATCAAAAGTTGTACAAAAAGTTGTTTTAAATAAAAAAGAAGAAGTTAGTTTTAAAATTCTTGAAAAAAATATTTATATTCTATTTTCAAAACCAATTTTTGATGAAAAACTAAATTTTTTAGGTGTAGTAAATATAGAATTTAAGTTAGAAACTTTAATAAAAAATATGAAAAAAGATAATCATATTGAATATAAAGAGATTATTTCAAATGACTTTAATTTTGAAAATATTATCAAAATATCTGAACAACAAAAAAAAGAGTTAATAAATAACTTTGGTAATAAAAAAGAAGTTAGTTTAATTATTGAAGATAGATATACAAATATTCCAGTAGTTTTTATACCAATTTTTTATTCTGATTTTTATAAAAATAGTATCTATTTAATGAGTTATGATTTAGATAAAAAAAATCAAATAGAGAAGATAAATAGTTTTTACAATAAATTATTGGTAATTCTAAATTTAATAGCATTTTTTATAATTTTTATTATTTATAAAATGGTAAATATTAAATCACAAAGAGATTTTATAAATAAAAAGTATGAAAATATTTTTGAACAAGTTGATAATTATATTATAAAAGTTGATTTGGATTTACAAGGAAATGTTGTTTTTGCAACTAAAAGTTTTTATAAAGTTTCTGGATATTCGCAAGAAGAGATTATAGGAAAAAATATAAATCTTTTAAGACATCCAGATATGTCGAATATGTTCTTTAAAAACCTTTGGGAAACTCTAAAAATTGAAGGATATTGGCAAGGTGAAATAAAAAATAGAGATAAATTTGGAAATACATATTGGATAAAATCTATTATTTTCCCAAGATATAATCTAAAAAATGAAATAGTAGGATATAGTTCAATAAGAACAGATATAACTGATACTAAGCAGTTTGAAAAAATAAATAAACTGTTAAAAGAAGATTTATCAAATAAATTAAATGACATAAAAGTGAGAGATAAAAATTTAGTAGAAAGTGCAAAAGTTGCTTTAATGTCAAAAATTTTAGACTCTTTAGGACACCAATGGAAAGTTCCAATTTCAAGAATATTTTTTGAAATACTAAGATTAAAAAATCTTAAAAAAGATGACATTTCAGAAAAGAATCTAAGAGATATTGAAAAAAATATAGAATCAGAACTAAAAAGTTTATCAGATATCTTAAATGAAATTAAATATATTTTTAATCCAAGAAAAAGTGAAAATTCAAATCTTTTAGCTGTTGCAAATGAGTCACTTAGCTACTTAAAAAATGAATTAGAAAAACATAATATAGAAGTGAAATTAGATATTGATAAAGAAATTCATATAAACATCTTATTTGCTGAGTTAAAAAATATAATAATAAATATATTAAAAAATTGTATTGAACAAGTAGATTTAAATAGAGTTGAAAATGTAAAAATATGCGTAAGTGCAATTTATGAGAATATGAATGATAATATTCTTATTAAAATAGAAGATAATATAAAAAGCAAAAATAAAAAAATTATACTTGATGAAATACTATCTTCAGAAGAAAAATATTTTGATACATCTATATACTTGGCTAAATTACTTATTGAAAAAAACAGTGGATTATTTTGGTGTAAAAATAGTGAAGATGAAACTAAATATTATATAAAACTAACAAAAGAGATTAAATGAGAGTTTCGTTTTATATAAAATTATTTTTAGCATTTATTTTATTTGCTACTCTTATATTAGGATTTATTAGTTATCTTTTTAATAATTTTTATACTATTTATGATAATAAACAAGATAGTCAAATTAGTCAAAATATTTTAAATCAGCAAGAAGATAAGTTTTTATCATATTTAAAAAAATATAATGAAAAATTGTTGCTTATTCAATCTATTATTCCAGAGTTTAAAAATCAAAATGAAATTAAAAATTTTATTGAAAATGTAGTTTTTGAAGATGAA